>NZ_JAWLBP010000001.1:0-5851 GCF_041687595.1 Guyparkeria sp.
GTCAGTCCGACCATCACCGCGATCAGGATCGCCAGCGATTCACCGCCATTGACCGGCAGCAGGAACAAAATGGCCTTTTTCAGGTTGTCGTAGACCGTGCGTCCTTCCCGGACGGCACGCGCGACCGAGGCAAAGTTGTCGTCGGCAAGCACCATCTCGGCAGCCTCCCGGGCGACCTCGGTACCGCCACGCCCCATGGCCACGCCCACGTCGGCGCGCTTGAGGGCCGGTGCATCGTTCACGCCGTCACCGGTCATCGCCACGACCTGCCCCTGCGCTTGCAACGCCGTCACCAGGCGGAGCTTGTGCTCGGGCGTGGTCCGGGCGAACACGTCGACGTTCATCACCTTGCGGGCCAATTCCTCGTCGTCGAGCTGGTCGATCTGGTGTCCGGTGATCACCTCGTCGGTGTTCTCAAGCTTGAGTTGTCGCGCGATACCCCCAGCCGTCAGGGCGTGGTCACCGGTGATCATCTTGACCCGGATGCCGGCCGTGCGGCAGTCCTGCACGGCCCGGATCGCCTCGTCGCGCGGCGGATCCATCAGGCCGAGCAGTCCAAGGAAGACCATGTCATCCTCGAGATCGTCATAGCTCAGTTCGCGGTGATCGCCAGACACCGACCGCACGGCGATACCGAGCACCCGCTGCCCTTCGGCGGCGATACTCTCGACCTCGTCTTCCCAGTACGAACGGTCGAGCGGCTCGGTCCCGCCTTGCCCGTCCCGCTGCTCGCCGCAGAGATCGAGAATGCGCTCGGGCGCGCCCTTGACGAAGACGTAGCCCTGTCCCTCGTGATCGTGATGCAGGGTGGCCATCAGCCGGTGCTCGGTCTCGAAGGGAATGACGTCGATCCGCGGCAGGCGGTCGTCCTCCCCCTCGAGATCCAGCCCTGCCTTCATTGCAGCGACGAGAAGCGCCCCCTCCATCGGGTCGCCATCGACCTGCCACTGGTCGCCCTGGCGCTGCAGGGATGCGTCGTTGCACCGCGCGGCAGTTCGAACGGCCTCCTTCAACGCCGGACAGTTCTCCGGGTCGACCTCGGCTCCGTCGGCGGAAAAACCACCATGCGGGTCATAACCCGCCCCACTCGCGGTGAACACCTCTCCCGCCGTGACCACGGTGCGCAGGGTCATCTCGTTGCGAGTGAGCGTGCCCGTCTTGTCCGAACAGATGATCGAAACCGACCCAAGCGTCTCCACCGCCGGCAGACGTCGAATGATGGCATTGCGCCCGGCCATGCGCTGAACACCAATGGCCAGCGTGACCGTCAGGATGGCCGGCAGTCCCTCGGGAATCGCGGCCACGGCCAGACCGACCACCGTCATGAACATCTCGGTGGCCTCGAGGTGCTGCCACCAAAATCCGTATGCAAACACGGCCGCTGCGATGCCGACGATCACGATAGCCAATAGCCGGGCGAAGCGATCCATCTGTTCGAGCAGTGGTGTCGTCATGGACTCGACGTCCGCAAGCATGCCGCTGATGCGACCGATTTCCGTGTCCGCACCGGTCGCCACCACCACGCCGACGCCCTGCCCACCTGCCACCAGCGTCCCGGAATACGCCATCCCGGCACGATTGCCCAGGTCGGCATCCGGATCGACCGCCTCGACCGCCTTTTCCACGGCCACCGATTCGCCGGTCAGCACGGCCTCCTGGATGCGCAGGTTGCGCGCCCGCAGCAGCCGCAGGTCGGCCGGCACCTTGTCTCCGGGCTCGATCAGCACCACGTCACCGGGAACCAGCTCCTCGGCCGGCATAGTGCGCCGCTTGCCATCCCGGGTGACTGAGGCCCGCGGCGAGAGCATGTGCCGGATGGCCTCCAGCGCCTGCTCGGCCTTGCCTTCCTGGGCAAAACCGATCACGGCATTGACTACCACCACACCGAGGATCACCCAGGTATCGATCCAGTGGCCCAGCAAGGCGGTGACCACCGCCGCTGCGACAAGCACCTGGATCAGCAGGTTGTTGAACTGCGCGGCAAGGCGCGCTGCCGGACCACGTCGTTTACCGGCAGGCAGGCGGTTGGGGCCATGCGTCTCCAGGCGGCGATCCGCCTCGGTCTGGCTCAGCCCGTCTTCGGTACTGTCGACCTTGGCCAACGCCTCCTCGCTGCCCAGACTGTGCCAGTCGGTCGACTGATCTGATCGTTCCGCCATACCTGCTCCTCGAGGAACCCCTGAACTGACTGAAAGCGTCCGTCGGGTTGAACCGTTCCGAACCCGTGCCGCAGCCCACCAACAATCATCGGGCCGATTGGCCCGCAAGCCGTTCCGCCGCGATCCGCCGAGCTTTGTCGACCCGCTCGATACAACAGTATGGTGTAGAATCGAGGCCGTTTCGCCCGGGGTTCAACCTCGGGTTTTGCCATTGGCGGCAAGGGCCGGATCCGACAGCATGATCCGACCCGGTTCGTCGTCTGATCAACCACTTGCGGGTCCCGAGGTTGCCACTCCCATGATCTTCCGCTTCCCCATCGTCATCATCGACGAGGATTTTCGTTCCGAGAACGTCTCCGGTCTGGGTATTCGTGCGCTGGCCGACGCCATCCGCGCCGAGGGCCAGGAAGTTCTCGGCGTGACCAGCTATGTGGACCTGGCCGCCTTCGCCCAGCAGCAGGCACGGGTGTCCGCCTTCGTCATCTCGATCGATGACGAGGAATTCCACGGGGGGAACGAGCCGGTCGACGAGTCGCTGGAAGTGATCGTCCAGCTGCGCAACTTCATCCAGGAAATCCGCTTTCGCAACGCGGACATCCCGATCTTCCTCTACGGCGAGACGCGTACCAGCCGGCACCTGCCCAACGACGTGCTCAAGGAGCTGCACGGCTTCATCCACATGTTCGAGGACACGCCCGAGTTCGTCGCTCGCCACGTCATCCGCGAGGCGCGCAGCTACCTCAACTCTCTCGCCCCGCCCTTCTTCCGCGCATTGACCGGCTACGCCGCCGATGGCTCGTACTCCTGGCACTGCCCGGGGCATTCCGGCGGGGTGGCCTTCCTCAAGAGCCCGGTCGGGCAGATGTTCCACCAGTTCTTCGGCGAGAACCTGCTGCGCGCGGATGTCTGCAATGCCGTCGACGAACTGGGGCAGCTGCTCGATCACACCGGTCCGGTGGCCGCCTCGGAGCGCAACGCCGCGCGCATCTTCAATGCCGACCACCTCTTTTTCGTCACCAACGGCACCTCGACCTCCAACCGCATGGTGTGGAACTCGAACGTCGCGCCGGGTGACGTGGTAGTGGTCGATCGCAACTGCCACAAGTCGATCCTGCATTCGATCATCCTGACGGGTGCCATCCCGGTGTTCCTGATGCCGACGCGCAACCACTACGGCATCATCGGCCCGATCCCGCGTAGCGAATTCTCCAAGGAAAACATCAGGAAGAAGATCGCCGAACATCCGTTCGCCGGACAGGTTGAGGATCAGCAGCCCAAGATCCTCACCATCACCCAGTCGACCTACGACGGCATTCTCTACAACGTCGAGGAGATCAAGGACGAGCTCGACGGCTTCGTCGAATGCCTCCACTTCGACGAGGCCTGGCTGCCGCACGCGGCATTCCACGACTTCTACGGCGACTACCACGCCATCGGCGCCGACCGGCGCCGCTGCGAGGACTCGGTGATCTACTCGACCCAGTCGACCCACAAGCTGCTCGCGGGCCTGTCGCAGGCCTCCCAGGTGCTGGTGCAGGACTGCAAGAAGGAACGCTTCGATCAGGATGTCTTCAACGAGGCCTACCTGATGCACTCGTCGACCTCCCCGCAGTACGCGATCATCGCCTCCTGCGACGTGGCCGCCTCGATGATGGAACCGCCGGGGGGTACCGCGCTGGTCGAGGAATCGATCTTCGAGGCAATGGATTTCCGCCGTGCCATGCAGAAGGTGGACGCCGAGTACGGCGAGGACTGGTGGTTCAAGGTCTGGGGCCCGGATTCGATCCCCGAGGAAGGCATCGGCACGCGCGACGACTGGATGCTGCACGAGGACGATCGCTGGCACGGCTTCGGCCGGGTGCCGACCGGCTTCAACATGCTCGATCCGATCAAGGCGACCATCATCACGCCCGGTCTGGACGTCGACGGCGATTTCCACGACTGGGGCATCCCGGCGGCGGTCGTCACCCGCTATCTCGCCGAGCACGGAGTCGTGGTGGAGAAGGCCGGGCTCTACAGCTTTTTCATCATGTTCACGATCGGCATCACCAAGGGCCGCTGGAACACGCTGCTGACCGCGTTGCAGCAGTTCAAGGACGAGTACCAGCGCAACCAGCCGCTGTGGCGGATCATGCCGGAGTTCGTCAACAAGCACCCGCGCTACGAGCGCGTCGGTCTGCGCGATCTCTGCGAGCGGCTGCACGCCGTCTACCGCGAGCACGACGTGGCCAAGCTGACCACCGAGATGTACATCTCCAACATCGAGCCGGCCATGCGCCCGGCGGATGCCTGGTCGAAGATGGCGAGAAAGCAGATCGAGCGCGTCGCGATCGACGACCTCGAAGGGCGGGTCACCGCCTCACTGGTCACGCCCTACCCGCCCGGCATCCCCCTGCTGATCCCCGGCGAGCGCTTCAACGCACGCATCGTCGAGTACCTGCGCTTCGTGCGGCACTTCAACCGGCAGATGCCCGGCTTCGAGACGGACGTGCACGGACTGGTCGCCGAGGAGACCGAGGATGGGATCCGCTACTTCATCGACTGCGTGCGACAGGACTGACACGGCGCGAGCCGTCGACGGTCACGAACCCAACCGAGCCGGGGGCGACCGGGTCAGGTCAGACCGGCGAGCGCAAGCCCGCCGACGGCCGCCAGATACGTCACGGCGAGCACGACGAACACCCCGTCGAACGCCACCATTGCCAGGCCAAAAAGGACCACACTCAATCCCGCCGCCGTGGCGGAAAATGGCACCACCTCCATCAGCGGCATCATGAGAGCCAGCACGCTGCATATCACCGCGATGCCCACTGCGCCCCCGTTCGCGACGAGGAAGGTCAGCCTCGGCCGGAGAAACCAGTCGACGTAACGAGCCGGACGGTGCAACCAGCCGAGCGCTTTCACCAGCCGGTCACTGGCCACGTAACGGGCCAGCAGCCAGCGAGGCAGCCAGAACGACTTTCGGCCGAACAGCATCTGCAGGGAGGTAAGAAGCAGTGCGATGCCCATGGTGGTGGGCATGCCGGGGATACCGCTGATCGGCGAGACGAGAAGTACGCCGATGAGGAGGAGAAAGGGGCCGAAGGAGCGCGTTCCCAGCGCATCGATGATGCTGCTCAGGTAAACCCGCTCGCTCCCGGCGGCCACGGAAGCGATACGGGCCAGCAATTGACCCAGATTGCGTGGCTCATCCGGATCGGACAGCGTCAGGCGGGTATGGGGTTCGGACATGCCGTCACGTCCTCTCGGCTCCGGCGGGCATCCTGCCGCTCAGAACCGGTCACGGCGACGGCAGACCGACGCTCCCGCACGTCGGGACAGAAAGCGGACCTCGGCCAGCAGGCAGATAGCCCGCCCGACCGTGCCCGCGCCACCGCCGCGCTCGGTCAGACCACCGGCGGCGAAGGCCGCAGCCAGCGAGACCCAAGGGTGATGCGAGATACCGGTCGCCGCGACCTGACGACCGACACTGACCAGGTCGTCCAGCGCCGCGCCGGAAAGCGTCAGGCGCAACTTTGCCAGTCGCAACGCCTCGTCGGGTGGCATCTCGCGGTCATCGCCGCGATCCTGTCGATACGCGCGCTCGCGCAGCCGTTGCGTGGCTCCATTCACCGGATCCACCGATAGGCCCAGTACGCCAGAACCAAGGCCACGGTCAGGCACCCGAGCCCCACTATCGCGAAGGCGGCAGC
>NZ_JAWLBP010000001.1:5951-34580 GCF_041687595.1 Guyparkeria sp.
TACTGAAGATAGTCGGGCTGCGATCGGTTTTCCAAACCGATCGGCCCGGAAAACGGGGTTATCCCATCAACAGGTACTTGGTCTCGAGATACTCGTCCAACCCCTCCATGGCGCCCTCGCGCCCGAGCCCCGATGACTTGACGCCTCCGAACGGTGCGGCGGCGTTCGAGATCAGCCCGGCATTGATCCCGATCATGCCGGCCTCGATCGCCTCGGCCACGCGCCAGACACGGCGGACGTTCTCGCTGTAGAAATACGCGGCCAGGCCGAAAGGCGTATCGTTGGCCAGGTCGATCGCCTCCTCCTCCGTGGCGAAGGTCGACACGGCGACAACCGGGCCGAACGTCTCCTCCTGCATCACCTGCATGGACTGGCGGACGCCGGTCAGCAGGGTCGGCAGGACGTAGTTGCCGCCGCGCGCATCCAGCTCGCCACCGGCAACCACCTCGGCACCCCCGGCCGTCGCGTCGGCGACGTGGGACAGCACCTTGTCCACGGCTTCCTGGTTGATCAGCGGGGCGATCTCGCTCGACGGATCGAACCCGTCGCCCAGACGGAGGTTCTCGATGCGCTCTTTCAGCTTGCCGACGAACGCATCGTGCACGGAGTCCTGCACGTAGAAGCGGTTGACGCAGACGCAGGTCTGCCCCGTATTGCGGAATTTCGCGGCGATCGCCCCATCGACGGCGGCATCGAGGTCCGCATCGTCGAAAACCACGAACGGCGCATTGCCGCCGAGCTCGAGCGATATCTTCTGCACGTGCGTGGCCGCCTGCCGCATCAACTCGCTACCGACCTCGGTCGAACCGGTGAAGGAAACCTTTCGGACCAGTGGGTTGGCGGTCATTTCTCCGGCAATCTCTCGGGCAGATCCAGTGACGACGCTGAATACGCCGGCCGGCACGCCGGCCCGGGACGCCAGCTCCGCCAGGGCCAGCGCGGAGTACGGGGTGGCCGATGCCGGCTTGACCACCATCGAGCAGCCCGCCGCCAGGGCGGCACCGGCCTTGCGCGTGATCATGGACGAGGGGAAGTTCCAGGGCGTGATGGCCGCACAAACCCCGATGGGCTGGCGGATCACCACGATGTGCTGGTCAGGGTTCGCCGGCGGAATGGTGCGTCCATAGGCGCGACGCGCCTCCTCGGCGAACCACTTGAGAAACGAGGCGGCGTAGCGGATCTCTCCGGCAGCCTCGGCCAGCGGCTTGCCCTGCTCCAGCGTCATGATCGCCGCCAGGGTGTCCTCGTGTTCGAGCATCAACTCGTACCAGCGATAGAGGATCACGCCACGGGCCTCGGCCGTCTGCCGCCGCCAGGCCTTCATGGCACGGTCGGCGGCCTCTACGGCTCGCCGTGTCTCGGCGGCACCCAGACGAGGAACCTGCCCGATCGTCTCGCGCGAGGCGGGATTGTCGATCGGCTGGGTTTCGCCGCCGTCGGCATCGATCCAATCGCCGTCCACGAACGCACGCTCACGGAACAACGGGTTGGAACGGATTCTTGTCACCCACTCAGCACTCATGGCACTCGCCTCCTGCACTCAGACCGTTGGGCTCGGATAACGGGCATCGATCGTGTCGATGGCCGCGAGCAGATCGCTCGACAACCGCAGGTTTGCGGCCGCGATGTTCTCCTCGAGCTGCGACAGGCTGGTCGCCCCGATGATCGTCGACGCCACCTGCGGCAGACGCAGGGTGAAGGCGATCGCCATCTGCGCAGGCGACAGTCCGTGCTCGCGCGCCAAGGCCACGTATGCGCGGGCAGCCTCGGTGGCGTTCGGCTTCTCGTAACGTTGGCCGAAACTCGGAAACTCCGTAATGCGTCCCTTGGCCTGCGGGTCGTCGAGGTACTTGCCCGTCAGGTGACCGAAAGCCAGCGGGCTGTAGGGCAGCAGGGCCACGTCCAGCTCCGTGCACACCTCGGCCAACCCGCCGGTCTCGAACTGGCGGTTCATCAGGTGATAGGCATTCTGCAGGGAGGTCACCGCCGGAAGGTCGAGCCGACGCGCGGTTTCCAGGAAGGACATGACACCGTAGGGGGTTTCGTTGGACAGACCGATGTAACGCACCTTGCCGGCCTCGACCAGGTTGGCGAGGACCTCCAGCTGGGCCTCGAACGACTCCGCTTCCCAGCGGTTGTCGGCATCGTAATAGACATCGCCGAACTTCGGTACGTAACGATCCGGCCAGTGGATCTGGTAGAGATCGACGTAATCGGTGCGCAAACGGCGCAGGCTTCCGTCAATGGCGTGGTTGACCTGCTCGCGGGTGATGCGGGGACCACCGCGGATGTGCTCCATCGGCCGACCGGCACCGGTGACCTTGGTGGCGATGACTAGATCCTCGCGCCTGCGCTCCTTCAGCCAGCTGCCGATGTACGCCTCCGTCCGCCCTTGCGTCTCGGCCCGCGGCGGGACCGGGTACATCTCAGCGGTGTCGATGAAGTTGATCCCCGCGTCCACCGCTCGGTCCAGCTGCTGGTGTGCCTCGGTCTCGGTGTTCTGCTGGCCGAAGGTCATCGTGCCCAGACAGATGCTGCTGACCTTCAGGCCGCTGTTGCCCAGTCGCCGGTATTCCATCGTGGTATTCCGCCCTTTAAGCTGTATCGATTTCCGAATGTCAGAGAGTAGCCGAGATGACCCGCGTTTCCAGCCAGATCGCCGCCGCCCACATTGACCTGATCCGCGCAATCGCCGGGGCTGTCGTGGAACAGGTGGACCCCAGTGAGGCCCGGGCGGCCATCGAACGTTACCGCGAGGATGGCTGGTCCGCACTGGCCGATGCACTGGAGCAACGACTCGCCGGCCAGCCGGTCCATGCATCGAGCCTGGACGACGAGGACCGCGTCGTTCTCGACGCGGTCGAGAACGCCACCAGCAACCCCGCCTGGCTGGACGACGTGGAGGCCGAGGCCGAGGCGGAGGCCGCCGAACAGATCGCCGCCCTGATCCTGGCCGCGACCTGGGGCGAGCGCGAGGCACTTGCCGCCATCAACGAGATGCGCGAGACCGCGGAAAGCGCGGGAGTGGCCGGATCCACGGCCCACGCCTTCGTCGCCATCGTCGAGGGAGAGCGCGATATCGACTGCCTGAGCCGGGACTTCCCCGAAAGCCGCCGCGGCTTGGTGAACGCCACCCTGGCGGCCGTCCGCCGCCAGGAACGGGCATGAGACGCCTTCTGCCCCCACGAGCCCTGCTTTGATCGCCCCCCCCGTGCCCCGCACGCCTGAAAGACAGCCTCAGGCGTTGATGACACGGGCCTCCGCCCGGAGTTCGCTGCCCATGCGGCACATCAGCTCGTAGCTGATCGTGCCCGCGGAACGGGCCACCGAGTCGATGGGCAGACCGTCGCCCCAGCATTCCACCTCGTCACCCACCCGCGCCTCGATGCCGCGCAGGTCGACGGTAACCATGTCCATCGAGACCCGGCCGATGATCCGTGTCGTCTGCCCATTGACGCGGATGGGCGTGCCATCCGGTGCGTGGCGCGGATAGCCGTCTCCATAACCCACGGCGGCGATCCCCACGGCCATCCGCTCCGGCGCGATGAACCGCCCGCCGTAGCCGATTGAACCGCCCCGCGGAACCTCCCGAACCGCGACAAGCACGGTCCGCAGGTGCATGCCGGCTCGCAGGTCACGGTCAGCCGCCTGCCCGAAAATAAAGGGATTGCCTCCATAGAGCATGATCCCCGGCCTGACCCAGTCGCCACCCGCGTCGTGCCCGAGCAGGGCCGCGGAATTGCACAGGCTGGTCTCGCCATTCCATCCGGTAGCCACCCCGGCGAACCGATCGATCTGCGCCCGGGTGTCCGCCGGATCCGGTTCGTCGGCCCGGGCAAAATGTGTCATCAACCCGACCCGGTCGGCCACCGCCGGGCAGTTCTCCAGCCTCGCCCGGGCCTCCTCGATCATGGCCGGCATGAGTCCTGCGCGGTGCATGCCGGTGTCCAGTTTCAGCCACGCGCGGAAATGACCGCGAGACGCTCCCCGGCCGCGGTTGGCGCACCAGCGCCCGAGTTCCCGTATCTGCGCCAGGTCATGGAAGACCAGGTCGAGCGAGTGCTCGATCGCGAGTTCCATTTCCTCGGCGTCAAGCGCACCCTGCAGGACGAGCAGGCGCTGGTCGAAGCCCGCTCCTCGCAACGCCAGGGCCTCGCCCGGCGTCGCGACCGCGAACCCCTCGGCACCGGCGGCCGCGAAGGCCGAGGCGGCCGTCTGCATGCCGTGGCCATAGCCGTCCGCCTTGATCGCGGCGAAGATGCGCCGCGGACCCGCCGCCCGCCGCGCCACGCCGAGGTTGTGTCGCAGGGCGGCGGCGTCGATCGTCAGGCGGGCGCGACGCATCATCGGTAGGCTTCCGGCACCGCGTCCGAGCTGATGAAGTCCTCGAAACGCGTGTTCTGGCCGCGGAAGGTCATCACCACGGTACCGATCGGACCGTTACGCTGCTTGCCGATGATGATCTCGGCCATGCCCTTCTTCTCGGTATCCGGCTCGTAGACCTCTTCGCGGTAAATGAACATGATGATGTCCGCGTCCTGCTCGATCGCCCCCGATTCACGCAGGTCCGACATAACCGGCCGCTTGTTGGGCCGCTGCTCCAGCGAACGGTTGAGCTGGGAGAGCGCGATCAGCGGCACGTTGAGCTCCTTGGCCACGGCCTTGAGCGAGCGGGAGATCTCGGAGATCTCGTTGGTGCGGTTCTCCTTGGATCCCGGCACCTGCATGAGCTGCAGGTAATCGACCACGATCAGCCCCAGATCCTGCTCCCGGGCCAGTCGCCGGGCGCGCGAGCGCAGGTCGGAGGGCGACAGCGCCGGCGTGTCGTCGATGAAGATCTTCGCCTGGCTCAACTGGCCCACGGCGCCGGAAATCCGGTGCCAGTCCTGGTCCTCGAGCTGTCCTGTGCGCACACGCGTCTGGTCGACCCGGCCCAGCGAGGAAAGCATCCGCACCGCGAGCTGATCGCCGGGCATCTCCATGGAGAACACGGCCACCGCCTTGTTGTTGTACAGGGCGACGTTCTCCGCGATGTTCATGGCGAAGGTCGTCTTGCCCATGGAGGGGCGCCCCGCCACGATGATCAGGTCACCGTTCTGCAAACCCGTGGTCATGCCGTCGAGGTCAGTGAAACCGGTGCTCTGCCCGGTCACCTCGCCCTTGTTCTCGTACAGTTCGGCAATGCGATCCATCGCCACGGTCAGCAGGTCCGTGATGCCCTGGAAACCGCGCCGGGTGCGTGCACCCTCGTCGGCAATGGCGAAGATCTCCTTCTCGGCGTGCTCGAGTACGTCGTTGGCCATCCGCCCCTCGGTCTGGTAGCCCATGCGCGAGATGTCGGTCCCGACCTCGATCAGCCGACGCAGGAGGGCGTGCTCGCGGATGATCTCCGCGTAGGCGACGATGTTGGCCGCACTGGGCACCGAGTCCACAAGCGCGGCGAGATAGTCGTTGCCACCGATGTCCTCGAGCTTCTCCAATGCCCTGAGGCGCTCGGAGACCACCATGGCGTCGAAAGGCTGGTTTCGCTCGGCCAGATCCTCGATCACCTCGAAGATCATGCGGTGATCATGAAAGTAGAAGTCCTCGCCCCGGATCTTGTCGCCGACCTGTTCGAAAGCCAGGGGATCGAGCATCAGCCCGCCGAGTACGGCCTGCTCGGCATCCTGGGAGTGTGGCGGCACGCGCAGGGGGATCGGGGAAGCGCCATCCCGGCCGGAGGAAGGGCTGCGGAAATGGCCCGGGTTGTTGTCGGATTGGTATTCCGTTGATGGCATCGGTATTGGGACCATGGGGTGTGTCGGGGTCTGCGACAACGGGCGTCAGGCGGCCCCGGAGCGTTTTCCGAGGTCGTCGTCAACTCGCCGTGAAGAACCCGAATGATACGCCTTGGACCGGTTGAAGGCCACGGGGAGACAGAGATTCCGCGAGCCCCGCGAGGCGCTGGCGGCACCTCGACCGCCAACGAAAAAGCCCGCCCCTTGTCGGGCGGGCTTCGAAGCGTTTTCGCACCGGCCGTGGCCGGCGAGACGCTTGCTTACTGCTCGGGAACGACCACGACGGTGATGTCGACGTCGACTTCCGAATGCAGGTGCAGTTGTACCGGGAATTCGCCCAGCGCACGCAGGGCACCTTCCGGCAGGCGCACTTCGCGCTTCTCGATCTCGACACCGCACTCGTCGCTGACGGCGGTGGCGATCTCGACGGTACCGACCGAACCGAACAGCTTGCCTTCGGCACCGGCCTTGACCGGGATGGTGACGCTGGCTTCTTCACCGATCTTGTCGGCACGGGCCTGGGCGGCAGCCAGCTCCTCGGCGGCCTTCTTCTCGAGCTCGGCGCGACGCGTCTCGAACTCTTCCATGTTGGCCTTGGTGGCCGGCTTGGCCTTGCCGTAGGGGATCAGGAAGTTGCGGGCGTAGCCCGGGCGGACGCGGACCACGTCGCCCAGCGAGCCCAGGTTTTCTACCTTGCTCAACAGAATTACTTGCATGGGATATTGACTCCTAGACGCTCAGGACGGACGCGATCAGTGACGGTCGGTGTACGACAGCAGGGCCAGAAAGCGCGCACGCTTGATGGCGGTCTGCAACTGGCGCTGATAGCGGGCATTGGTACCGGTCACGCGGCTCGGCACGATCTTGCCGGTCTCGGTGACGTACTGACGCAGGGTGTCAATGTCCTTGTAGTCGATGTGCTTCACGCCCTCGGCGGTGAAACGGCAAAAACGCTTGCGACGGAAAAAACGGGCCATGGATCAAACCTCTTGAAACTTATTCGCTGGAGTCGTCGGACTTCTTGTCGTCGTCACGACGCTCTTCACGCTTGTTGTCATCGTCACGACGGCGCGGACGACGCTCGGACTCGCGCTCCTGCATCATCGGGGAGGCTTCGGTGTAGGCCTCGTCGCAACGGACGGTCATGTGGCGCAGGACGGCATCGTTGAACTTGAACGCTTCCTCGAGCTCGGCCAGGGCTTCCTGGTCGGTCTCGACGTTCATCAGCACGTAGTGCGCCTTGACCAGCTTCTTGATCGGGTAGGCCAGTTGACGGCGACCCCAGTCCTCGAGGCGATGGACCGTGCCCTGCGCAGCCTCGATAATGCCGCGGTAGCGCTCGATCATGGCCGGGACCTGGTCGCTCTGGTCCGGATGGACCATGAAGACGATTTCGTAATGACGCATGGATCAAAACTCCTGTGGATTGAAGGCAGCCTGCCGCATGCGAACGGTCAGGCAGGAGAAACAAGGCGCGCATTCTACGCCGACTCACGGGATGCATCAAGGCGCATTCACCGGCGTAGTATCAACCGTTCTCTCCTGATGCAAAAGCCGTGTTTACCGACATGCCCTACCCCCATCGAAATCAAGACACCCCGCGGGCGAAGATTTTCGTCCTGGCCTTCGTCATGGCGGGACTGGCCGGTCACGTGAACAGTGCCATGCTGCTGGCGTTCGGACTGCCGGTGAGCCAGATGACCGGCACGGCCTCGCACCTGAGCGAAGGGCTGGCATGGCTGGACGCGGGTACGGCGCTGACCGCGGTGGCCATCCTGGCCGGTTTCGTGGGCGGGGCGACGCTGTCGGGCGTGATGATCGGCCACCGGCGGTTCCCCGAGAGCCCCCGCTATGCCTGGGGGCTGGGCGTGGAGATGATCCTGCTGCTTGCAGCCGCCACGGCCGCCCTTTCGGGACTGGTCGTCATCTCCCTGACCATCGCCGCCGTGGCCTGTGGGTTGCAGAACGCGCTGGTGGCCAGCTACCGGGGACTGCTGATTCGCACCACCCACATCACGGGCATCACGACCGATCTCGGCGTGCACCTGGCCCGATCCATCCGGCAGCGCTCCTGGTCCTGGGAAATCTCGCTGCTGTTCACGCTCATGGTGGGCTACATCGCCGGCGGCATTGGCGGCGTGGTTTCCCAGGCATTGGGAACGGCAGGCAGCCTCATGCCGGCCGCCACCGGTGCCGGCCTGATGGCACTGGTCGCCCGGTTCTACCAGAAACGACACCGAAACCACTAAGCACGTCCCTCCTGCAACAAACGCCGTTCCTGCCGCTCCGTCGGCCAGGTCGACGGAACTTTCCCATAAGTTTATTGTATATAGTAATAACCGCAATTATTCTCATTGCCGTTACCAAACAAATCGCGCAGGAGGATCCACCATGACCCTGATCTCCCGCTTTCTGGTCCCGACCTTCCTTCTGATCCTCGTCATCCCGGCTAGGGCTGAGGAGATACGCCTGTCATTGCCGCCGGATCCGAACGCACTGCCAATCTTCGTACTGGCGGAAAAACAGGAGCAATTCCTTCCGGACGACGACCTGATCCTGGTCTCCAACCCCGCCGGGGACCCATCGGCCATGCGCGCCATGATCCAGGCGCGACGGGTGGACTTCGCCCTGTTCAACCTCGTCGGGGGCGTTCGCTTTCACCAGGGCGGGCTGCACGACCTCGGGCTGGTCACCCCCTGGGTGTGGCGTGGCATCTACCTGTTACAACCGGTGAATGGCGGGACACTCGGGGAACTCGACGGCCAACGGGTGCTGGTCGCGCCCGGCACGGCCACTCCGCCCCACGTGATCACCGAACGCGCACTCGCCGGGATGGACATCCGGCCCGAGTTCGTCACCGGCGGTGCCGGCACCGTGCTGATGGAACAACTGCGTGACCCGAACAGGGCGCCGGCGGCCGTGGCGGCACCCGAACCGGTAGTCAGCCTGATCCTGGATCGCCAGGAAACCCAGGTCTGGCAGCAGCGCTGGGAAATCCGCCTGGACCCGGCCGAGCAACTGGGAGGATCCATCCCGCTCGGTGCGTTGTGGCAGGCCCACCCCGACGTGGACCCGGCGGCTCGCAAGCGGCTGGTCGCCGCACTCGATGAGGTGGCCGCCTGGCTGGAAGACCCGGCCAACCACGAAGAGGCAGCCGCCATCGGCGCGGCCGGCTACCGCTCGTTCTTCCGGATGCCCATCCCGGATGCGACCTTCCGCGGCATGCTCGGTGCCGATCGGGTTCACTGGGGCACCGCCACTGGTCCGGCAGCGCGCACCGCGGTGAACGACTATCTCCGCTCGGTCTTCGAGATCGAGGCCCCGGCGGAACTGTTCCAGCCATGAACAGCGGCCGCCTGCACCCACTGCTCGTCCCGCTGGCCGGGGTGACGGGACTGGTGATCGGCTGGTGGTTGTTGGCCCAGCAGGTGCCCGACTCGATCCTCCCGGGGCCCGGCCCGGTGATGGATCACCTGGCCGCTGCCCTGTCCGATGCGACGATCTGGAAGGATACCGCCTTCACCCTGACCAACGTGATGGCAAGCTTCCTGATCGCGGTGGTCGGCGGGACCCTGCTCGGTCTGTGGGCGGCGTCCTCGCCGGTGATCGAACGGCTGCTACACCCCATGGTGGTGGTGATCGAGGCCGCACCCACCATCGCCTGGCTGGTACTCGCCATCCTCTGGCTGGGGCTGGGCGCCGGTCCGCCGATCCTGGTGGGCGTGAGCATGGCCCTGCCGCTGATCGTCATCGCGACCAGCCACGGCCTGCGCCAGATCGACGCCGGGCTGATGGACATGGCCCATGTCTACCGCTTGTCACGCTGGACCCGACTGACCCGGATCCTGCTGCCCTCGCTGGCCCTGACGCTAGCCGGCGCGGCTTCCGGGGCGCTGTCGGTGGCCTGGCGAGGCATCATCATGGCCGAGGCGTTCTCGGCCAGTCACGGCCTCGGCCCGTCCCTCTGGGGTAGCTACCTGTACGGCGAGATCAACGACGTCTACGCGGTGATCCTGTGGATCATCCTGCTGGGTCTCGCTCTCGAATACCTGTTGGTCCACCCGACCAGGAAACTGATCCGGAGGCGCCTGCGTCATGAATGATCCCCGATATTGCGACCTGCCGGCCTGTCCGCTCCAGGTCGAGACGCGACGGCCTCCCGCGCTCGACGACACGCGGGGCGAACGCCTGCTCGCGCTGGATGGCGTCTGCCGTCACTTCGAGGCTGGCGCCGGCGTGCAGGGAGTCGACCTGACGGTCCACCGAGGCGAGATCCTCGGCGTCTGCGGGGCGAGCGGCTGCGGCAAGTCCACCCTGCTCCGGCTTGTCGCCGAACGGGAAACCCCGACCGCCGGCCGAATCGACCGGCGGTTCGAGAGGTTGGGGATGGTCTTCCAGGAGCCGCACCTTCTCCCATGGCTCAGCGCCCGCGACAACGTGGCCCTGGTCAGACGCGACCACCCCACGGAAAACCGGCAGGCGGCCGCCGAGGCCCTGGCGTCCGTCGGGCTGCAATACGCCGTCGACCAGTTCCCGGCCCAGCTCTCCGGTGGCATGCGCCAGCGGGTGGGCATCGCGCGGGCCCTGGCCGCCGATCCCGACCTGCTACTGATGGACGAACCATTCTCCAGTCTGGACTACTTCACCACGGTCGACCTGCTCGAACTGGTACGTCGGCGTGTACTGGAACGGGATATCGCCGTGGTGTTCGTCAGTCACGACGTGCGGGAAGTCACCCGTCTCTGCGACCGGGTCGTGGTGATGGGCGGATCTCCGGGTCGGATTCTCGACCAGTTGGTCAATCCCCTGCCCCCCGACGAACGTGAATCCCGGCCCGGTGCGCTGGCCCGCTTCGAGGATCAGGTCCTCGAGGCCATCCGCGACGGGCAGCCGGACGCGGCTGCCCGCGGGCCTTAAACGACACTCAAGCGCTGATGACGACGAAGGCCAGCGCGTAGGCTCGCTCGTCGGTCACCGACAGCGACACCGCCCGTCCGCCCATGCGTTCCAGCGACTCGGCAGCCTTGCCCACCAGCACGACCTCTGGCCGACCGTTTTCGTCATGCCGAGTCTGGATGTCCGCCATACGCAGGCCGTCGCGGAACCCCGTACCTAATGCCTTGGCAACCGCCTCCTTGGTCGCGAAACGCTTGGCCAGCCAGGCCGACGGATCCCCGGCAGGAAGACGTTCCCGCTCAGCCGCTCCCAGCACGCGGTCGACCAGGCGGGCACCGTGGCGCTCCCAGGCCCGACGGATGCGGGCGATCTCGACGAGATCCGTGCCGATGCCGAGGATCATGATCCCGAGGGCTGCGCCCCGCGACGTGCCGCGTGCATCAGTTCCTTCATCTCCCGGACAGCGGCAGGGAGCCCGGAGAAAACCGCCTGGCCAATGATGGCATGGCCGATATTGAGCTCCTCGATCTCCTCGATCGCCGCGATGGCAGCGACGTTGTGGTAGTGCAGGCCATGACCGGCATTCACGCACAGCCCGACGTCCACCGCATCACGCGCGCAGCGACGGATCAGTTCGAGCTGTTCCTGCGTCGCCTCGTCCCCGTCGGCATCGGCGTAGTGGCCGGTGTGCAGTTCGATCACCGGGGCCTCGCAGGCCACGGCGGCGTCGATCTGTCGCGGATCGGCATCCACGAACAGCGACACCCGGATGCCGGCCTCGGCCATGCGGTCGCAAGCCGCATGGATGCGATCGATCTGCGCCGCCACGTCCAGACCACCCTCGGTGGTCAGTTCCTCGCGCCGCTCGGGGACCAGGCAGACATCCTGCGGACGAATGCGGCAAGCGAAATCGATCATCTCGTCGGTGGCGGCCATCTCGAGGTTCATGCGCGTCTGCAGCAGCTCGCGCAGGATCTCCACGTCGCGATCCTGGATGTGACGCCGATCCTCGCGCAGGTGCAGCGTGATGCTGTCGGCACCCGACTGCTCCGCAAGCAATGCCGCAGTGACCGGGTCCGGATAGCGGGTGCCGCGCGCCTGTCGCAAGGTAGCCACGTGATCGATGTTCAGACCGAGAAGGGGATATTGGGCGGTGACGCGATTGGTCATGGAGTGTTGTCCCGGGGAGATTGTGACAAGTTGACAGTTCGGTCCGACAGTTTAAGGCGAATCCCGCGAGGTTTCAGCCCCGGACGGAGCCGCGGGCCACAACCGTCGGCTGACGAACGGCCGATTGCCCACGTGGGGCAACAGAAGTGCCTGCATGAGGTCACGTGCCACCCGGCGATCGGGTGCGGAACGAAGCGGCTGGTCGCCTGCGATGGCGAGCAGGATCCGACCGTAAATCGCGTCGGCCCGCCCATCGGGGACGATGCCTCCCTGCATTCCGACCCGATAGGTGGCTTCGGGGTCGACGGGTACGCGGCCGGCCGTGTATTCCCAGTCGATCCCGCTGCCAAGGTGCTCAAGCAATTGTCGCTCGAATCGACGGATCACCACGGAGACCGGCATGTCGGGCTCCTCCAGCATCGCGAGGCTCTTCCAGTAGTCGAGGAACAACCCCGACATGGGCTCGTCGGGCCGCAGGGCGCGGAGGATCAATTCGTGCAGGTAGAAGGCGGCAGCCAGGCGGCGGCCATGCAGGAAACGGAATCCCTCGACCGGTTCAGCCGACTTGAGCACCGGCCAGCCGCCGCGCCCGGCAGACTGCAGTTCCAGGCAGACGAAGGCGGGCGGGCGTTTCTGGCCGCGACTCCCGACCCGCCGCCCCCCCGGCTGGCGCATGCGCACCCAGCCATGGGTATCGGTGAGCCAGTCGAGTAGCAGGCCGTGCTCCTGGAAGGGGCGGGCATGCAGGAGGAAGCCGCGCATGGTCTAGCCGAGTCTCACGGCCACGGGGCGACTACTCCGGCAACTGGTAGCCGAGCGCGGCAACCGAGCGCTCGTCGTCGGCCCAGTCGTCATGGACCTTGACCCACAGGTCGAGCATCACGCGTTTTTCCAGCAGGTGCTCGATCGCCTCGCGGGCCTGCTGGCCCACCAACTTCAGTCGCGAACCGCCCTGCCCGATCACGATGCCCTTCTGCCCGGAACGGGCCACGTAGATCACTGCACCGATGGTCACGAGGTCTGGGGTTTCCTCGAAGCGCTCGATGGTGACCGTGGTCTGATACGGCAGTTCGTCGTGCAGGGAGCGGGCGAGCTTTTCACGAACGATCTCGGCGGCCATGAATCGCACCGGCGCGGTCGTCACCTGGTCCTCGTCATAACCCGGCGGGCCTTCCGGCAGGTAGGAAAACACCAGGTCGAGCAGACCGTCGAGCCCGCGCTTGCGCCGGGCACTCATGGGATAGATCTCGGCAAAGTCGCCCTTCTCGCCCATCTTCGCGAGAAACGGCAGCAGTTCGGTCTTGTCGTTGACCAGATCCACCTTGTTGATCACCAGCACCACCGGGGCCTCGACGTTCTGCAGCAGTCGGAGGACGTTCTCGTCCTCCTCGCCGAACTGGCCGGCCTGCACGAGAAACAGGATCAGGTCGACGCCCTCCAGCGCACTGCGGGCGGTGCGGTTGAGCTGCCGGTTCAGCGCGTCACGACCACCCCGGTGGAGTCCCGGCGTGTCGATGAGGACAACCTGTCCGCGCGGCTCGGTGACGATGCCGGTGATGCGGTGACGGGTGGTCTGCGGTTTCGGGGCGGTAATGGATACCTTCTGCCCAACCAGGCGATTGACCAGCGTGGACTTGCCGACGTTGGGACGCCCGACAATGGCCACGTGGCCGAAACGGGGACTTGTCTCGTTCATTCGGCATTCTCCGGCTTGTTCGGGCCGTCTCGCGTTTCGCGCAGGGTATCGAGCATGTTGCGGGCGGCACTCTGTTCGGCGCGGCGACGGGAGGAGCCCTTGGCCCGCGTCTCGTACGGCTCGCCGGCGGCGTCGACGCGACAGGCCACCTCGAAGGTCTGGCGATGCGCCTGGCCCGTCTGGCTCAGGACCTCGTACTCCGGAAGGGCCAGGCGGTCACGCTGCAGGTACTCCTGCAACTGGGTCTTGGCGTCCTTGAGCGACTGGGCATCGGGCAACGACACCAGCTCGTCACGGAAGAGTTCCTGCACCCAGTCGTGCGCGATGGCGAAACCCTTGTCGAGATACAGGGCGCCAATCAGTGCCTCCAGGGCGTCGGCGAGGATCGAATCCCGGCGGTGGCCGCCACTCTTGAGCTCGCCCGAGCCCATCACGAGATAGTCGCCCAGCCCGATGCGGCGCGCCACCCGGGCGAGCGTTTCCTCGCGCACGACCGACGCACGCAGGCGGGAGAGCGACCCTTCGGAGGCATCCGGCTTGTGGCGGTAGAGGTAGTCGGAAATGGCGAGGTTGAGGATGGAGTCGCCCAGGAATTCCAGGCGCTCGTTGTTGATGCGGCCGGCCGAACGGTGTCGCAGGGCCTGCCCGAGCAGGTCGCCATTGTCGAAGGACAGCCCCAGCGCCTCGGCCAGGGTGCCCGGTTCTCGGATGAGGGGATTGTTGCTTCTAGTTACTGACACGGACTTGGTGTTCGAACTCGGCCACCAGCGACAGGTTGCCGAACAGTGTCGCGCGGCCTTCGTAGTTGTACTTGACGTCGAATCCGCCGGCGACCGGACGGATGTCGAAGTCCTTGGGATCGAAGTGGTCGTCCACCTCGTTGATGTATAGCTGCTTGTCGGCGATGCGGCGGATTTCGGCCGGGCCGGAAACCGTCTCCTTCTCCAGGCTCTTGAAGATCGTCACCAGTTTCTGGTCGGCGATGTAGATGGGTACCACCTGCATCACGACCAGTGCGGCAAAACCGAGCACGATCGCTCCGATGATCAGTCCAATGAGCGACATCCCGCCCTGGCGACCCGCCGACATCAGCTGACGATTTCCCTTCGCTTGCATGTTTTCCATTCCTCTTCAATCCTCGCCTTCGAGAAGGCATGCCTTCGATTAGTCGGATTCGACGACATCGATCGAGCGGCCGATGCGACTGGCATCGAAACCGCCGTCCTGCCAGTTCCAGTGCAGCCAGATCATAACCGCTTTGCCCACCAGATTCGATTCCGGGACGGTGCCCCAGAAGCGGCTGTCGTTGCTGTGATTCCGGTTGTCGCCCATGACGAAGTACTCGCCGTCAGGGACCGTCCACTCCCCGGATCGCAGGTAGCCACCGTTGTCCAGCAGGACCTGGTGGGGGTTGCCATCGAGTTCCTCGACCGCGACGGTCAGACCCGCGTGCTTGAGATTTCCGTCCCCCGCATAGCGACCCTGTGGCTCGAGGGAAACCTCGCGCCCGTTGATCCACAACCGGTGATTGTCGACGCGCACGGCATCACCCGGCAGGCCGATGATTCGCTTGATGTAGTCCACCTCGGGCTGCTCCGGATAGCGGAACACTGCCACGTCACCCCGTTCCGGCTCACCGATCGGGAGGACCTTGGTGTCCACCACCGGCAGGCGGAGGCCGTAGCTGAACTTGTTGACCAGGATGAAATCCCCGACCAGCAACGTGGGCATCATCGAGCCCGAGGGAATGCGGAACGGCTCGAACAAAAACGAGCGGATGACCAGCACGACCAGCAGGATCGGGAAGAACGACTTGGCGTAATCGACCAGCAGCGGCTCGCTGTCGCTGGCTTCCTTGCGCTCGATGCCCGCCTCGTGACCCAGTTGCCGGGCTTCCGATTCGAGACGCGCCAGCCGTTTCGGCCGGAACGCCAGCCGGTCAACCAGCCAGATCAGGCCGCTGGCGAAGGTGGCGACCACCAGGATTAACTCGAAATTCAAGGAAAGTTCTCCGGGTTCGTTTCAACCGGCCGCGGTCGGCGGTCAGTTGCTCTTGTTGTCCATCTGCAGCACGGCGAGGAAGGCCTCCTGAGGCACCTCGACCTTGCCGATGTTCTTCATCCGCTTCTTGCCGGCCTTCTGCTTCTCGATCAGCTTCTTCTTGCGCGAGACGTCGCCGCCGTAGCACTTGGCCAGCACGTTCTTGCGCAGCGCCTTGACGTTGGTCCGCGCGATGATCTTGCCGCCGATCGCCGCCTGCAGGGCCACCTCGAACATCTGCTGCGGGATCAGTTCCTTGAGCTTCTCCACCAGCTCGCGACCCCGCTGCTCGGCCTTGTCACGGTGGACGATCAGGGAGAGCGAGTCGACTGCCTCGCCGTTGATCAGGATGTCCATCTTGACCAGACGGGCCGCCTCGAAGCGGTCCAGGTGGTAATCGAAGGAGGCATAGCCACGGGA
Source organism: Guyparkeria sp. (assembly GCF_041687595.1). Classification (NCBI taxonomy): domain Bacteria; kingdom Pseudomonadati; phylum Pseudomonadota; class Gammaproteobacteria; order Chromatiales; family Thioalkalibacteraceae; genus Guyparkeria; species Guyparkeria sp. Next base: position 21,951 of record NZ_JAWLBP010000001.1, read on the forward strand.
AACCGACTTCAGGCGATCGAAGAAGTCGAGCACCACCTCGGCCAACGGCAGGTCGAAGATCAGGGTGACCTGGTTACCGGAATACAGCATGTTCTTCTGTACGCCGCGCTTTTCCATACACAGGTTGAGCACCGGCCCGACGAAATCCTGCGGACAGAGGATGTGCGCCTCGATGATCGGCTCGCGGATTTCGTTGATCAGCGTCGGCTCGGGCAGTTGCGAGGGGTTATGGATCTGGTAGGTCGTCCCGTCCTTCTCCTCGACCTCGAAGATGACCGTCGGGGCGGTCGTGATCAGGTCGATGTCGTACTCGCGCTCGAGCCGCTCCTGGATGATCTCCATGTGGAGCAGCCCCAGGAAGCCGCAGCGGAAACCGAAGCCCAGCGCGGTCGAGACTTCCGGCTCGAAGTGCAGCGCCGCGTCGTTCAGGCGCAGCTTGCGCAACGCCTCGCGCAGGTCGTCGTAGTGGTCGGCCTCCACCGGGTAGAGACCGGAGAAGACTCGCGGCTGCATCTCCTTGAAGCCCGGCAGCGGCCCGTCGGCAGGATTCTCGGCGTCGGTGAGAGTATCCCCCACCTTGGCCGAATCGATGTCCTTGATGCCGGCAATGACGAAGCCCACCTCGCCGGCGAACAGCCCGTCACGCGCCAGCGTCTTGGGCGTGAAAACGCCGGTCTTGTCGACGGTGAACACATCACCCGTGCCCATTGCCTTGATCTTGGCCTTGGGCCGGATCGCTCCGTCGATCACCCGCACCAGCGCGACTACGCCCACGTAGTTGTCGAACCAGGAATCGACGATCAGGGCCTTCAGGGGGCCATCCTCGTTGCCCTCGGGGGGCGGGATCTGCTCGATCAGTCGTTCGACGACCTCGTCGACACCCTCGCCCGTCTTGGCCGAACAGGTCACGGCGTTCTGCGCCTCGATGCCGATGATGTCCTCGATTTCCGCCTTGACCCGGTCGGGTTCGGCGGCCGGCAGGTCGATCTTGTTCAGCACCGGCACCACCTCGAGGCCGAGGTCGATCGCCGTGTAGCAATTGGCCACCGACTGGGCCTCGACGCCCTGGGAGGCATCCACGACCAGCAACGCGCCTTCGCAGGCCGCAAGCGAGCGTGAGACCTCGTAGGAGAAATCCACGTGCCCCGGCGTGTCGATGAAGTTCAGGCGATAGGTCTCCCCGTCGCGGGAGTGGTAGTCCAGCGAGACGCTTTGTGCCTTGATGGTGATGCCGCGCTCACGCTCGATGTCCATCGAGTCGAGCACCTGCGCACTCATCTCGCGCTCCTGGAGACCCTCGCATCGCTGGATGATGCGATCGGCCAGCGTGGATTTGCCGTGATCGATGTGCGCGATGATCGAGAAGTTGCGAATCCGGGAGAGACGCTCGGAGGCCATAGGGTATTAACTTTCGGTTCGTGGACGTGTCTCGCGCGACGGACGGGTCGCGGGAAAGGTCGCACAGTATATAGCCCAACCCACCTCAAGTCAGTCGGAACGATGCGGGTTCCCGGAAAATGCGGGCATGAAGAAGCGACGCTCGCCATCACGACGCACGAGGAAGAGCACGAGCTCGTTGCCACGCGTATGGGCCAACCGGGCCAGGATGCGATAGGCCTCGCGGAGGGACTCGATCTCGTTCTGGTCGATGGAGAGGACCACATCGCCCGGCGCCAGCCCGGACGCTGCCGCCGGCCCCTTGGGATCGAGCTCACCGACACGCACTTCGCCCTCGTCGCCCCGGCGCAGGATGAGGCCGAGTGTCTCGATGACGACCAATTCCGGCTCTTCCATCTCGTCGACCGACGGGACGGGCTCCTCGGCCGGCGGTTCCGGCAGCGCCGACAACTGAACATCGATCTTATGGGTCGAATCGCCGGAATGAACTTCCAGGCGCACGTCCGATTCCGGTGGCAGCGCCCCGAGCACCTTGGTCAGGTCCGCTCCCTCGTTGATCTGCACGCCGTTGACGGACAGGATCACGTCACCGACCTCCAGCCCCGACACCGCGGCAGGCGAGGATTCGACGAAGCCGACCACCTCGGCTCCGTACGCACGCACCAGCCCCAGGTGCTTGGCCAGATCCCGGCCCACGCTGCGCACCTCGACGCCCAGAAACCCTCGACGCACCTCGCCGTGGCGCTTGATCTGGGTGATCACGTCCACGACGTAGTTGATCGGGATGGCGAAAGAGATGCCGTTGAAGGCCCCCGACTCGGTGAAGATCTGGGCGTTGATGCCGATCACCTGCCCCCGCGTATTGAACAGCGGGCCGCCGGAATTTCCGGGATTGATGGCCACGTCACTCTGGATGAACGGTACGTATGGCTGCTTGGATTCGGACGGCAAAGTGCGCCCCAGGCCGCTGATTACGCCCGCCGTCACGGTCTGGTCGAATCCATACGGCGAACCGATCGCCACGGCCCACTGACCGGGACGGACATCATCCGAGTCGCCCAGGGACACCGGCGGAAGATTATCGGCATCCACCTTGAGCAGCGCGATGTCGCCGATCTCGTCGACCCCCACCAAGTCGGCATCCATCTCGCGGCCGTCGGCCAGCCGTACGAAAATCTTGCTGGCCTCACCGATGACGTGGGCATTCGTCGCGATGTAGCCGTCGGCGGTCAGGATGAAGCCTGATCCGTCATTCTCCTGAGGTAGCCTTGGGCCCTGGAATTCCGCCGGCACGTCGCGGTCACCGAACAGGCCCCGATACCATTCACCCACCCCACCCGTGCCTGCGTTCTTCTCGTCGACAGGCGGCAGGCTCTGCACGCCGGTCACGTTGACCACCGACGGGGCATTGCTTTCTACCAGCACGGTGAAGTCAGGCAGGCCGGTAACCTGTTGCTGAGGTGGCTCGACACTTTCGTCGCCACCATCCCCGCCACAGGCAACCAGTAGGGCCGCGCCGGTGGCGACCATGACGGCCAACGCGAGGCGCCCAACCAGACGAGACAACCGTGCTGACGGCGAGAATGGCGAGAAAGGAGTGGGGTGGGCAATCTGCATCGGGTGGGGCAATCCGGCGGTCATGAACGGCTCTCTAACAGAGTCCGATTCAATCTGAATTTCGCTAAGGTTACTGCGGAAACGCTACGAGGGGAAACAGTAACCGGGGATCAGTTCTCGCGTGCCTGGCGGAGGGTAACTTCCTGCAATACCGGGAAGAATTGCCCTGAAGCGGCCTGGCGCCGCTGCCGGGTGCGGACGAACCACAGCGTGGCCACCAACCCGGCGAGCGCACCGAGGACAGTGATGGCCTCGTTGCCGACAAGAACATCGAGGCTGAGCGCTCCGGCGAGCAGCCCGAGCAGAGGCGCCAGATAGAGCCACAGCGAGGCGTGAAGCAGCGCGCGTTGCGACATGCCGACGGTGACGTGATCACCGACGGCGAGCGGTTCGGCGGTGGGAAGATAGACCTGGTGCCGCGGAAGCCGGAACAGCCGTTGGAAGATGCTGACACCGCACCCCTGTCCGTCACGACAGTTGGCGCAACCGGAACTGGCACCGGCCTCCAGCCAGACGCCACCGGCTTCGACTGCCACCACCTTGGCCGGCTCGAGCACCAGGTCTTCCCGTGCCAGTGATTCAGACCTTCTGTCGATGTCCGCCATCAGTCGCCGGACTTGGAGTCCGCCTCGGAATCCTTGCCTGACTCGCGCACCGTGTTGGCAACCAGTGCCTCGACGGTGGCGGAGGGGACATCCCCGATCGCGGTCACACGGATGTCGTCGACGGCACGAGCCGCGATCTTCATGCCCTGGCTAGTACGGGAGGCCTGCCGGCTGGCTTCACCCCTGCCCTCCTCGACGAAGACGGAGGCAGTGGCCAACCCGTCACTGATTACCAGGTGCTCGAAGTACTGACCCGTCACCGGGTTTCGCCGCCAGCTTCGCGACTTGATGCTGTAACCGCTCGGCAACGGGTCGACGACCCAGCTTTCCTGTCGGATCGGTGCGTTTTCAACCGGCTCTCCGCCAAGCTCGATCATCTCGAAATCGGAATCGATGTCCGCCACAAGGTCTTCCTGGAAGGACAGCTCGACACGTTCGAGCGACTCGACCTGCGTGAACTGGTTGTGCTCGATCGGTCGACCGACTTCATCGTAGATGCTCATGCGCAGGAGCAGCGGGGTCTTCTGGCCGATGCAGAGCTTGTAGCCGTAGCGGTAATCATCGGTCGGCACGATCGCCATCATGTCGCAGGACTCCCCGGCCACTCGGCTCTGCCCAAGAGACACGACGCGGTAGGTGTCGCTGACCGAATCGATCGATCCGAAACGTTCGCCGGCAAGACGGCTGGTGATGTTGGGGTAGTCCCCCAGCATGACCTGCCCTCGTTGGGGCCAGATGCAGGCGCAACGATCCCCCAGGCGGCGGATCTCTCGCACCTCGCCGTTTTCGGCGACCAGCAGTTCGGCGCGCTGACCTTCCACCTCGCGGTGGACGACGCGCATCAGCTCGATCTCGTCACCGCGAACATGCATGAAACGTCCGCCGTAGGTATGGCGCGACATGACGTCGACCATTTCACCGATACGCTGGCGGAGGGCTGACTCGCTGCCGACATCCAACTGGACCGACGACTCCGGATTTCCGGCGGATTCGACGGCGGTCTCCGTCCATCGGGCACCGGTGTCGGCGAGGGATTCGACGGCCAGGAATGCCGCCGGAACTAGAAAAAGGGTCTGCGCGAGCCTTCTGGTTCCTGACACGTTGCCCATCATTCCCTTTCAAATGCCGCGGCGCGGACTTCCGGCATGACGGTGCCGAATTCCGAGGAAGCCGCACGGTAGTGCGTGATCACGTATGGATCCGAGTCCGTAGTCGAGCCGCCCGTCGCCCATGCCGGAAGCTTCGACTCGGCGGAGGATCCGCTTGACGCGCCGTTGTTCGCCGCCACCACGGTGGCCTCATCCCGCGCCCCGCTGGTGGCGGCGACCGGGGAGACTTCCTCGGGGACGTCGTTGGCGTTGAGAGTGGCCATCACGGCCCGGTCGTTTTCCGTCGGGCCGGTGGCCTGAGCCGGCACTTCACCAGGCACCATGCCTCGATCGGAGGTGGTGATCGTCAACCCTACGGCGGTGACGGCGGCGAACAGCGAAGCGGCCACGGCCCCCTGCACCACGCGCTGCCGGCGTTTGGCCCGCGCGGCATCCAGCGAAACGACCTTGGCCGCACCGGAAAGCTCGTCGGCCGGCAGATCATCGAGTCGTGCATTGACCGCGGCAAGCAGGTCCCGGGTGGGCTCCTCCTCGCCACGGACGCGATTGCCGATCAGTTCATACAACCGGGCCTTCTCGTGTACCGAGTCCCGATGTTCGATCAACTCATCAGCCCAGCGACCGCGGCCCGACAGTTCGTCGTCCCACCAGTCCGAAACCACCGCGTCGATAGTTGCCGAATCGTTCGCCTGTCTTTGCTTCATCACGGGTGCCACCTTCAGTCTCCACCCTTGAGTGGTTGAATCGACTGCTCAATTGCCTCACGGGCGCGAAAGATCCTCGAGCGCACCGTCCCGATCGGACAGTCCATCACCGCCGCGATCTCATCGTAGCTCAAACCCTCCATCTCCCGCAGGGTCAGCGCAGTCCGCAGATCCTCGGGAAGATCGGTAATGGCCCGATCGATGGCGTCTTTCAGCTCCGCTGTCGCCGCCAATGCATCGGGAGACCCCATGTCTCGCAGGGCCTCGGGCTCGATCATCGGTTCATCAGACTCGTCCGAACCGCCGGAGTTCAACGACACGGTGAACCCGCCTCGCGCATCGGAGGCGAGCTGGTTCTTGGCCGTATTCACGGCGATGCGGTATATCCACGTATAGAAGGCGCTGTCACCACGGAAGCGCCCAAGGGCACGATAGGCCTTGATGAAGGTTTCCTGGGCCAGGTCGAACACCTGTTCCGGGTCCCGGATGTACCGGGCAATCAGCCGCTGTACCCGGTGCTGATATTTCAGGACCAGGAGATCGAAGGCGCGCCGGTCACCCTTCTGGGCACGGGCCACCAGGGCCTTGTCTGTCTCCTCGGCGCTCATACCTGATTACGAAACCTGCGTGAACAATATTCATGGAAGAGCCAGTGGTGGCGGCGGCACCGCTGCCCGGCCCGAAAATGCATGCCGACCTGCGTATACTCTTTGAACCAGACACGCTTCCCGGACGTATCAGCCGACACGGCTCGAATGCAATGTAATTGCAACAATAATACCATCCGGGACATGCGACTGATAGCCGGGGAAACGACTGATCGAGTCGGCAGCAACCCTGACAGCCCCCCCCCGGGGGGAAACACGGGACCGGATGCGAGGTGCCGCACTCCGCATATCGCGGGTCGTCACCAGAGCGGCATCTCTTGTTCTGGCACAACGAGATACGGTCGGGCCAACCTGAAGAGACGCTCTCTGACGGCCCAACGGGAAAACTTCAACGGGTTTGCCGCCGCGGCATCTCCGGCACACGACAGGCAAGAAGCCTGTCTTCGCCCCGATGCCATCAGCGGCCAACGGGCACTGACGCCAACGACGGCGCCGAGCCGATCAAAGGTTCCATAGACAACGAACCGGCCAGTACGTTCCCTGCCGGGATCATTCCGGGCTGATTCAGCCCCAGACATGAAAGGAAATCGACGCCGCATGACCGAGAGCAACGCTCCCACGACCCAACTCCAGACCGATGTGCTGATCATCGGCTCCGGCGCCGCCGGTCTGGCCATGGCCCTGCGGCTCCCCGAGCACCTCGACGTGCTGGTGATCAGCAAGGGAAAACTGGTCGGGGGAAGCACGCCCTGGGCCCAGGGAGGCATCGCCGCGGCGTTGAATGGCAACGAGGACATCGAACAGCACATCGAGGACACGATCCGGGCCGGTGTTCGCCTTCCCGACCGCGAGGTGGTCGAACACGTGGTGCACGCCGGACCCAGCCAGATCGACTGGCTCGAGTCCCTCGGCATGCCCTTCACGCACGACAGCGAGCACAGCGACCGACTGCACCTGACACGGGAAGGCGGCCACAGCCAGCGGCGCGTCGCCCACGCGGCCGACCACACCGGCCGCTCGCTGACCGACACGCTGGTAGCCGCCGTCAAGGCCCGGCCCAATGTCCGCGTCCTTGAGTATCACAACGCCATCGACCTGATTACTGCCCGCCGGCTGGGCGAGACTCGCGATGCCTGTCTGGGCGCCTACGTGCTCGACATCGAGGCCGATCGGGTGGTGACGATCCGCAGTCGATGCACCACGCTGGCTACCGGCGGTGCGGCGAAAGCCTACCTGTTCACCACCAACCCCGACAGCGCGACTGGCGACGGCATTGCGATGGGCTGGCGTGCGGGATGCCGGGTGGCGAACATGGAATTCATCCAGTTCCACCCCACCTGCCTGTACGAGCCACGTGCCAAGTCGTTTCTCATCAGCGAAGCGGTGCGCGGCGAAGGCGGCGTCCTGCTACGCCCCGACGGCACGCGCTTCATGCCAGACCACCACCCGGATGCCGAACTCGCCCCTCGCGATATCGTCGCCCGGGCGATCGACGCCGAGATCAAGCGCCTGGGCATCGACTGCGTCTACCTGGACATCAGCTTCAAGGGACGCGAATTCATCGAGACCCATTTTCCGATGATCCACCAGCGCTGCCTGGAGTTCGGCTACGACATGACCAAGGAACCGCTGCCCGTGGTGCCAGCGGCGCACTATACCTGTGGCGGCGTGATGACCGACCTCGCCGGCCAGACCGACATCCCCGGCCTCTTCGCGATCGGCGAAACGGCTCACACCGGTCTCCACGGGGCCAACCGGCTTGCCAGCAACTCGCTGCTCGAGTGCCTGGTGTTCGCCGAAGCGGCTGCACGCCGCATCGCCGATCTGCCCCGTGACACGGCGGAGACCGTGCTGACCATTCCCGCCTGGGACGAAAGCCAGGTAACGGACCCCGACGAAGCGGTGGTGGTCACCCACAACTGGGACGAACTCCGTCGGAGCATGTGGAGTTACGTGGGGATCGTGCGGACCACCAAGCGCCTGTCGCGCGCCCGGGCACGGATCAACCTGCTGCGACGGGAAATCCACGACTACTACGCGCATTTCCGTGTCAGCAACAACCTGATCGAATTGCGCAACCTGGTCGAGGTGGCCGATCTCATCGTCCGTTCTGCCCTCAACCGCCACGAGAGTCGCGGGCTGCATTACTCCCGCGACTTTCCCGAGACCAATCCTCGCGCCGACCACTTCGATACGGTGCTCATCCCGCCGCCGGCGCGCCCCTACCCCCAGGTCAAGCAGGACCGCAGTCGGACGGCACCTCCCCAGGAAGAATGACGGTCGGCCGGCGGGCCAGACGCAGGGCGCAAACGCAAGAAAGCCGGGCAAAGCCCGGCTTATCCAGTAGGTCGAATGCTGCCGGCGGCCTCTCAGGCCGCCGGACGGTCCATCACTGACCGTATTCGATCACGGCACGGCGGTTCTGGGACCAGGCATCCTCACCGGAACCCTCGACGGCCGGACGCTCCTCGCCATAGCTAACGGTCTCGATCTGACCGGAGGACACGCCGTACGACAACAGCGCATCACGAACGGCGTTGGCACGCTTCTCGCCCAAAGCGATGTTGTACTCGCGGCTGCCACGCTCGTCGGTGTGGCCCTCGATGACGACCTCACGATTGCCATTATCGTTCAGGAAGTCCGCGTTCGCGCGGAGCATGCCCTGATACTGGTTCGCGACCGAGTACTCGTCGAAGCCAAAGTAGACGGTGCGCTCACGCTCGGCGGGCTGACCTTCGTAGAGCCTGTCCTCGCTCATCCCTGCTCCGTCGGCCAGACCAGCGCTCTGGGCGCCATCAGCCGCGTCACCCGCTGCTGCATCATCGCCAGCGCCAGGGCCAGGAGTGGAACTACACGCGGACAGGACAACGGCCATTGCCCCCACGGATGCTAGATAAGACCAACGCATGTTTCTATCTCCTTGAATCAGTTCTTCAACACAAAAATCGGGCGGAAACTTTACCACGGCAGCGCGAGCATTCCCGGATCCGTGAATCGGATATAGACCGACCACCGCCGTCCAGGTTCCCTCGCACAAGAGCCGACGCTCGCCCCCCCCGGCATCCCCTGCCGGAGGGCGCTATCTTGACAGGGTTTCGCCTTTACCTGAAGATGCGCGGGCGCCGGAGGGTTGGCAGAGCGGTTGAATGCACCGGTCTTGAAAACCGGCAAGGGTTAATAGCCCTTCCAGGGTTCGAATCCCTGACCCTCCGCCACCGAATATGAGAATGAGGCACCTGCGGGTGTCTTTTTTGTTTTTTCTCGCCCGCCGACTCGTGCAATCGCCCATCAATGTTCACCATTGACCACTCCGGGTGCGCTCGAGCCAGTCGCCGGCTGCGGGCAAGGAACCGTGTGAAGCGAGGCAAAGGAAGCACGCATGCAGGCACTGGAACTCATCCGACGGGGAATCGCCGCAAACACAGACATCGACCCGGGGTTGGTCTCGATCGACAGTCGACTCGACGAGATCGGTATCGATTCGTTCACGCTGCTCGAGTTGATCTTCACCCTCGAGGAGGAGATGAACATCGAACTAGGGGATGATGCCGGCACGCCCGAAACCGTGCGGGACCTGGTCGATATCCTGGAGCCCTACCTGACGGAAACGCAAGGGGGATGACCGATCGGGCCGGACAGCGCCGCGTGGTGGTCACCGGTCTGTCGATCCTCGATCCGCTCGGGGGCGACACCGAAAGCGTCATGACGCGCGCGCTGGCCGGCGAGTCCAGCATCCGCCTGCACGAGGGCGAGGACGAGGCGCTAGGCATGCGCACCCCGGCCGTCTTCTTCGACCCCGTCGACTTCGAAGCCCGCCTGGGCAAGGCCGTCTGCCGTGTCACCGACCCGTTCGCCCGCCTGGCGCTGCTCGCCGCCCGGGAGGCGTGGGCTGCCGCCGGACTTCCCGAACGGGAGAAAACCTCCGACCCGCGGGCCGGGGTGCACTGGGGCACCGCGCTTGGCGGCATCAACACCTTCGAGAACGGCTACCGGGCCTTCTGGAAGGAAGGTCGCCGCCGGCTTTCACCGATGTCGGTAGTGATGGGCATGAACAACGCCGCCGCCGCGCAGATCGGCATGCAATTCGGCCTGGGCGGCCAGGCGTCGACATCGAGTGTCGCATGCGCCTCGGCGGCCATCGCCATCGGCGAAGGCTATCGCCAGATCCGCGACGGCGAAATGGACCGGATGGTGGTCGGCGGCTCCGACCTGCCGCTGGCGCTCGGGGTGCTGCGTGCCTGGGAGGCCATGCACATGCTCGCCCCATGCGACGATGCCGGCGCACCGCGGGCGTGCCGCCCCTTCCATGTCGACCGAGCCGGCCTGGTGCTGGCGGAAGGGGCCGCCTGCCTGATCCTCGAGTCCCGCGAGGTCGCCGAACGCCGCGGCGCACCGATCCTCGCCGAAATCTCCGGTTACGGAGCATCCAACGACGCTAGCCACGTGGTACGCCCGGACCGTGACGGCCAGGTCCGCGCAATCACCGCGGCGCTCGACGAGGCCGGTTTGACGCCCTCGTCCGTGGGCTACATCAACGCGCACGGCACGGCGACCACCGAGGGAGACGCCACCGAGGTCGCCGCGATACGGGAAGTCTTCGGCGACGAGCTGGCCGCGCGTCTGCCGATCAGCGCCACCAAGGCCGTCCACGGCCACGCGATGGGCGCGACCGGCGCGATCGAGGCGGCCATCACGATACTGGCGCTCGACCGCGAACGGCTGCCACCGACCGCCGGGCTCGATGTCCTCGATCCGGCCTGCGATGGTGTCGACCACATCCGAGGCGCGCCCCGCAAGGCGACCGGGATCAAGGCGGCGCTGTCGAATTCCTTCGCCTTCGGCGGCAGCAACGCGGTACTCGCCTTCACCCGCTCCGGCGGGCACTGATACCTCAACAAGAACGACAGGCACGATGAGCGAAAGCAACGACAAGACGATCGACGCGCTAATTCCCGAGGTGGCCGCCGAACTGGTCGCGGCCCTCAATCTCGACGAGACCCCCGAGGAGATCGATCCGGACGAGCCGCTGTTCGGCGACGGGCTCGGACTGGACTCGATCGATGTCCTGGAAATCGCCCTGGTCGTCTCCCGGCGTTATGGCCTGAACCTGCGCTCCGACGACGAGCGAAACGAACAGATCTTCGCCTCGCTGCGCGATCTATGCCGATTCATCGCCGAGAACCGCAGCAAGTAGGCCCGCGCTCGTCCACGCGGCGCTGGCAGAGCTGGGCGATCGGCTGCATGCTGGTGCTCAACCTGGTCTTCGCACGCCTGATCGGCGCACAGGGCGAGGTGACCTTCGCCTGGAGCCTGCTCGCTCTCGCGCCGCTGGCCGTGATCGTCCTGCTGCTGGTCGCGCCATTCGCAACCAGGCCAAGGCAGGCGCTCGCCGTGGCGATCGTCCCGGCGACACTACTCCTCGCCGCCCTGCTCCAGGATCACGTCGCCCTGATCTACCTGGTCCAGCATCTCGCCGTCCACGCCGCGCTCGCCGCGTTCTTCCTCGGCAGCCTCGCCCAGGGCCGGACACCGGCCTGCACCCGTTTCGCCGCGCAGGTGCATGAGACCATGTCACCCGCACTGCTCGGCTACACCCGCATCATCACTTGGGCCTGGGGTCTGTTCTTCGTCGCCAACGGGCTGGTCTCGGCCGGGTTGATGCTCGTTGCCGGCGCCGATGTCTGGGTAGACTACGCGCTCTACATTACCTTCCCGCTGGTGATCGGCATGTTCATGCTCGAATACCTGCTACGACTCGCCGTGCTGCCGCGCGAGGATCTTTCCAGCCCGGTGAGCGCGATCGTCGCCTACCGCCGCCACATGCGACAGCTGGCCGAACGGCAGGAACGTCCATGACGCCGGCCACGGGCAAGACCATCCCGCTGTTTCCCGACGGTGACGCGGCTCGGGCGCTGCTGCACGACGGGGAAACCCACTGGCGTGCTGCGGACGTGCTCGCCACTGCCGCCGCACTGGCCGAATCACTCGAAGCCCTGCCCCGGAGGGTCCGGCATCTTGTCAATCTGGCCGACGGACGCGACCGTTTCCTGGTGGGTCTGGTGGCGGGCATCCTCTCCGACCGGGTCACGCTGCTTCCGTCGACTCGCTCACGGGGCGCGCTCGACGATCTGCTCGACGAGCACCCCGACAGCATCGTCCTGCACGACGGGTCGCCCGCTCCCGATCTCGCCAACCGGGCGCCGCATCTCGCCATCCCGCCCCTGCAACGCGCTCTCGACCCATCCGCCACGATCATCCCCGCCATTCCGACCGACCGGCACGTCGCACGCGTCTTCACCTCGGGGACCACCGGACGACCGCAAGGCCACGACAAGCACTGGGGCAAGTTGGTGGCCAACGCCCGCGCGGCTGCCGTCGCGCTGGGTTGCGCCACTCACGACGACGCGGGCGCGGAGGAGATGTCGGCGGACCTGCACCTGCTCGGCACCGTACCCGCCCAGCACATGTACGGCTTCGAGTCCCTCGTGCTCGCCGCCCTCTGCGGTCGGGCCGTGCTCTCGACCGCGCAGCCCTTCTTCCCGGAAGACATCGTCGCGGCGATCGAGCGACTGCCCCGGCCTCGTCGCCT
>NZ_JAWLBP010000001.1:34680-61808 GCF_041687595.1 Guyparkeria sp.
CACACCGACGAACCGGTATTCGCAGGGCATTTCCCCGGTCGACCTCTCCTGCCCGGCGGCATGCTGCTCGACTGGGCCGTCAGCGCCTTCGCACAGGCACAGGGACGGTCGAGCACGACCTTCGCCGTGCGCCAGGCACGCTTTCTCGCCCCGGCATGCCCCGGAATGACACTGGCGATCGAAGCGGGTAGCGATCGCCGCGGTCGCCCCCGTCTGCGCGTGACCTCGGTCGGGGAAGGCGAATGCCTGCTCGACCTGCTGCTCGAGACGCCTGCGCCAGCACTCAAGAAGACGTCGGCATGAGCGCGTCGGAACGTCGCCCGGAAAATGAATGGCAGGGACGCGAGGAACGAGGCCATGCCGCACTGATGCGCCTGATGGCCTTTCTCTCCCTTAAAGCCGGTCGTAGGGCCAGCCGCTTGCTGCTTGCGCCGATCAGCCTCTACTTCCTGCTCTTCGTCCCTTCCGCCCGGCGCGCCAGTCGGGAGTTCCTCGCCCGGGCACGCGGCCGCCCCGCCCGCTTCGGCGAGGTCTATCGGCATTTCCACCACTTCGCCAGCACCGTGCACGACCGCGTGTTCTTCCTCAACGGCCGATTCGACGCCTTCGACATCGAGGTGGAGGGACGCGAATGCTTCGAGCCGCCGGAACCGGCCATCCTCGTCGGGGCCCACTTCGGCAGCTTCGACGCACTCCGGGCCGCGGCCTGGTCGGAGCGAGACCTGCCGATCGCCATGATGATGTACCCGGAGAACGCGCGAAAGATCCAGCGCGTCTTCGCGGCGATCAACCCGGGAAAGGCCCGGGACATCATCCCGCTGGGTCGCATCGACTCGATGCTCGAGGCAGGCAGGCGACTGGAGGCCGGTCACCTGGTAGGCATGCTCGCCGACCGCAGCCTCGAGGGCGACAGCATGGCGCGACGCGCCTTCCTCGCCCACCCGGCCGGCTTCGCCGAGGGGCCGTTCCGCATGGCCGCCGTGCTGCGCCAGCGCGTGCTGTTCATGGCGGGCATCTATCTCGGCGGGAACCGCTACCGCGTGCACTTCGAGCCGCTGGCAGACTTTCGCCACCGCTCCGGGCGAGGCCGCCAGGAGGCCGTCGATGCGGCCATGGATCGTTATGTGCAGCGCCTGGAGGCGCTCGCACGGCGGTATCCGGAAAACTGGTTCAATTTCTACGACTTCTGGGCTGATGACCGGGCCGAGATCGAAGCACGACCGCCACACCACAGATCCGCAGAACGAACCCCTCGGGAGGAGTCATCATGAGCGCCCCTCGCCTCACCTTCGCCATCCTCTCGCCGCTGCTACTGCTGCTGTCCTCGCTGCCGGCGCAGGCCATCGATCTCGAGACCCTGGCCACGGCGCTCGCCGAGCGCGGCGCGGGCAGCACGGCGTATCGGCAGACCCGGCACCTCGGGGTTCTCGACGAGCCCTTGCATTCCAGTGGTCGATTGATCTTCGAGCCCCCGGACCGGCTGATCCAGGAACAGCGGGAACCCGAACCCCAGCGGCTGATGCTGGCCGGTGAGCGCCTCGTGGTCGAGGCCGACGGCCGTCGCCGGGAGATCGACCTCGCCGATTCGCCGCGCGGTGCGGCGCTGGCGGCCAGCCTGCGCGGCGTACTCAACGGACGGTTCGACGCCCTCGAGGAGGACTACGAGCTTGATCTCGACGAGCGCCACGACGGAGGCTGGCGACTGACCCTGCTGCCGCGGGACAGGGGGCTGGCCAAACGGATCCGGCGCATCGAGATAATCGGAAGCCTTGATGGCGACCATGCCGCGGCCGAGCGCCTGACCATGGAGTTCGCGAATGGCGACCGCAGCGTGATGCACATGCAACCCGCCGCAAGGGACACGCCTTGAGACAGAGCACGCGCAGCTGGCTCGTGATCGGCCTCTGGCTGGGCGTCGTCCTGCTGGCAGTCGGCAGCATCAGCCAGACCCGCTTCACGTCGGACATGTCCGCCTTCCTGCCCGCCTCGCCCAGCGAGGAGCAGCACCTGCTGGTGGAGCAACTCCAGGAAGGCGGCATCTCGCGGACCTTCCTCCTGGGCATCAGCGGCGGCACCGCCGAGCAGCGTGCCGAGGCGAGCCGCCGGCTGCAGGCGCGCCTCGCGGACGAGCCGGCCTTCACGGCGGTGCAGAACGGCGGGCGAGCGGCAGTCGACGCCAGCCGAGCCTATCTGTTCGACCACCGTTACCTGCTCAGCCCGGACGTGGACGCCGAGCGGTTCACCGCTGAAGGCCTCGGCGAGGCCATCGAGCGGAGCATTCACCAGCTCAACTCCCCGCTGGGCGACATCGCCCGCGAGCTCTTCCCGCGCGACCCGACCGGCGAGCTGATGGCTCTGCTCGACGACCAATCCGCTGACCAGGGGCCGTCACGCTGTTGCGGCGTGTGGATGTCCGGCGACCGGTCGCAGGCGCTGCTGGTCGCCCGGGCAGCCGCACCCGGCTCTGACACCGACGGGCTGGCCGATGCGCGGGAGCGGATCCACGCGGGATTCGCCGCCGTCCGCGAGGGCGTCGCCCCCGACCTGCAACTGACCGTGGCCGGCTCGCCCGCCTTTGCCATCGACGCCCGCGACACCATCCGCGCCGAGGTGCAATGGTTCACCACCCTGAGCGTGCTACTGGTCGCGAGCGTGCTGCTGCTCGCCTACCGCTCCGTTCCGGTACTGCTCGCCGGACTGCTGCCGGTGGGCACCGGCGTGGTAGTGGGCATCGCCGTGGTCGGGCTGGGCTTCGGCGAAGTCCACGGCATCACCATCGGTTTCGGCACGGCCCTGATGGGCGAGGCGATCGACTACAGCATCTACTACTTCGTCCAGTCCCGTGACGCGGATAACGACCGCACGGCCGAGCGCGCCTGGCGGGCCGACTACTGGCCCACCATCCGACTGGGCCTGGTCACCTCGGTGATCGGCTTCGCCGCGCTGCTCTTCTCCGGCTTTCCCGGCCTGATGCAGATCGGCCTGTACGCGATCACCGGGCTGCTCGCCGCCGCCCTCGTGACCCGCTACGTGCTGCCCGTGATCGGCCGCCGCCTGCCCCGCGCGGACATCGCCGGGCTGGGGCGAGCGATGGCCGGCCCGGTCCGCGCCCTGCCGCGGCTGCGCTGGCCGGTGCTCGCCCTCGGGGCGGCCGCCTTGTCCGCCATCGTCTTCGCCCCCGGGGAACGCTGGCGCGACACGCTTTCGGGACTCGCGCCGATCGATCCGGCACTGGAAGCCGCCGACGGCGAACTGCGCGAGGAGCTGGGTGCCTCCAACCCCCGTTTCCTGGTCGTCCTGACCGGCCCGGACCGTGAAGCGGCCCTGCGCGCCGCCGAAAATGCGACCCCGATTCTCGACCGTTTGGTGGCCGAAGGCGAGCTGGCCGGCTACCACTCCCCGACGGACATCCTGCCCTCGCGGGCGACGCAGCTGGCACGCCAGCAGGCCCTGCCGACGGCGGAGGAACTGCAACGCCGACTGGAAGATGCCACCGCGGACCTGCCGGTCTCCGCCACACGCCTGCAAGGCTTCGTCGAGGACGTCGCCCGTCAGCGCGAACTCGAGCCCGTGACGCTGAGGGATCTCGAAGGCACACCGCTATGGCTCGCCATCGCCGGGCAGCTGCCCGGGCAGGCCGGAGAGAACGCCGTGGCCATGATCACGCTGC
Source organism: Guyparkeria sp. (assembly GCF_041687595.1). Lineage (NCBI taxonomy): Bacteria > Pseudomonadati > Pseudomonadota > Gammaproteobacteria > Chromatiales > Thioalkalibacteraceae > Guyparkeria > Guyparkeria sp. The sequence continues at coordinate 38,351 of NZ_JAWLBP010000001.1, forward strand.
GTACCGTCGCCGGCACGCCGCCAACGGACATCGAACGGCTATCACGGGCCCTGGCCCCGGTCGAATCGGCGGTGGTGATCGACATGCTCGGCGAATCCAACCGCATGTACGCCCACTACCTACAGACCACGCGCAGCATCGCGTTAGCCGGCGCGGTCGCCATCGTCCTCCTGCTGCTGTTCGTCCAGCGCGATCCGCGACGGACCTTGCGCACGCTGCTGCCGCTCGCGCTGGCCATTCTCTTCGTGATCGGCGGGCATGCGATGGCCGGCAGCGCCCTGACCCTGCTTCACCTCGTGGGGCTGCTCCTGGTGGTGGCGATCGGTTCGAACTACGCGCTGTTCTTCCAGGGGCGTGGCGGAGGCTCGCTGGACCCGCGTACGCTCGCCTCGCTCACACTGGCCACCCTGACGACGGTCACCGCCTTCGGCGTGCTCGCCTTCTCCTCGGTGCCCGTTCTGCAGGCGATCGGCGCCTCCGTGGCCCCCGGCGCGCTGGCCGCCTGGCTGCTCGCCGCCGTATTCTCCGATCGCACCCGACAACCCGCGGAGGAGACCTCCGGATGACAGCCGACACCCAGCTCGACGCCGCCCGCCTCTGCGAGCGACTCCCCCACACGGGCGACGTCTGCCAGATCGAATCGGTCAGCCACTGCGACGAGGACGGTATCGTCTGCCTGACACGGGCCCATCGACGCGCCGACAATCCCCTGCGGGTAGGCGACCGGCTCGGCGTGCTCGCGGGCGTGGAAATGGCAGGTCAGGCCATGGCCCTGCACCAGGCGCTGCGCGGCGACGATGGGCCGCCGCGGACCGGTGTGGTCACCCGGGCTGGCGACCTCCGTTGGCAAGTGGAGCGACTGGATCAACTGCCCGGGCCACTCGTGATCCAGGTGACGAAAGAAGTCGAGGCGGGCGAACTGGCGCGCTACCGATTCTCCCTGAGCCATGACGAGCAGGTGGTGGTCGAGGGCCGCCTGTCGGTACTGACCACATCGGGCGAGGCCCCTCCCGGCTGATTCAGCAACGCGACGGATCGAAATCCAGCAGCGGATGGCCGGCGGCCTCGATGGCCTCCAGCCAAGCCGGCAGGCACTCGGCGGTCAGGGGGCGCGTGTCATGGAAGATCAGCACGATCGGGCGAGCGGGGTCGCTGTCTGCCTGCTCTGCCCGTGACAGCCGTGCGAGCAATGTCTCGCGCACCTGGTCGCCATCGGCGCGCGGGTCGGCGTCACCGGAGGTGATCCCGGCGACGTCCCGGTAACCGGCGCGACTAACGGCTTCACGCCAGGCGGGCGTGCGCAACAGGTAGGGCGCGCGGGCGATGGGCTCGCCGCACGAGTCCCCCGAGGCTACATCAGTGGCCATATCCGGAACGACACGCTCGACGGTCCGCTCCCACTCGCGCAAGAGCGCCATCACCCGGTCCCCACGGCGGAACCATGGCCAGCGCGGCCAGAAATGACGACCGCCGTGATTTCCCAGGCAATGCCCCTCCGCGACAATCTGTCGCGTGAGCTCCGGATGCGCCGCCATGCTGCCCTTGTCCGTCCAGACCTCGTAGGGCGCGAACAGTCGTCGCCGCGCGAACCAGCCGGCGGGGTTCTCGGCCAGGGTGAAAAAGGCGGCGCGCAGGGGCCACCCGTCCAATCCACCACGAGCCGCCAGCGCATCGAGCACGCGCTCGGTCGTCCCCGGGCGCGGCCCGTCGTCGAAACTGAGCATGACCGGGCGACGAGGAGCCGGCACGATGGTGCCTTTCATGACTCAGGTCATGCCGCCGTCGACGGCGATCACCTGTCCGCTGAGGTAGCTCGCCTTGTCCCCGGCGAGGAATCCGACCACCTCCGCCACTTCCTCGGGCCGGCCGGCCCGCCCCATCGGCACATGGGCCTTGATGCCCTCCGCGGCTGCCGAGTCCTCGCTCATCGCGGTGTCGATCAGCCCAGGAGCCACGGCGTTGACCAGCACCCCGCGGGACGACACCTCGCGCGAGAGCGCGCGCGTGGCGCCGATCAGGCCCGCCTTGGCCGCGGCGTAGTTGCTCTGCCCGCGGTTGCCGATCAGCCCGCTCACCGAGGCGATGTTGATGATCCGTCCCCAGCGAGTGCGGATCATCGGCAGGAGCACCGGCTGAGTGACGTGGTGAAACCCGTTGAGGCTCACATCGACCACCGCCCGCCAGCGCGCCGCCGACATGCCAGCCAGCGGGCCGTCATCATGCATGCCCGCGTTGTTCACCAGCACCTGCACGGGCCTTTCGGCGAGAATCGGGGCCAGAGCCTCTTCCACGGCGACGGGGTCCGTGACGTCGAAGACGATCGGACTGGCCGCATGGCCCGCCGCCCGCAGTTCCTCCGCTAATGCTTCCACCCGCGGGGCATTTCGATTGGCGTGCACGAGCAGGTCGAAGCCGTCGGCAGCCAGACGGCGGGCGATGGCCGCGCCGATTCCGCCGCTCGCCCCGGTCACCAGCGCCAGTCGGGCGGAACGGTCCGTCGGGTCAGGCATGGGTCGATTCTCCGGGTTTGTAGGTCAGCGCGAGGCCGGCGGCGCTGTCCAGCCCCAGGAAAAGGGATCGGGATTCACCCCGTGCCATAGCGTCCAGCAACGGCAGCAGTCGTGCGGCCGGCACGGATGCCCGCAGGTGCTCCCAGCCCGCCTCGTCCATCGTATTATCGCAGTATTCACAGTTACTTGTGTGGACTAGTTCAAGTCGGTCATCAGATGATGCCCCACCCGGGGCGAGCACGAGGGCGATGGCCATCGCCTCCGGAATGGGCTCGACCTGGCAGAGCGGTTCGGGGAACGGCAGGTCGTGGACGACGTAGAGCACGGGGCGATGCTCGAGCACCGCCTGCATGGCCGCCTCCAGCAGGCCGACCGCCGCCGTCTCGCCGTGGGCGGCGATGGCGGTGGCCGGCTCGCGGGAGCCCACCGCGATCGACCAGTAGCCGGACGGCGCGTTGTGCACGGAATTGTGGAAACGGATCGGCGAGATGGCGCGCTCCGGCTCGGCCAGCGCGGCGCAGCTGTGGGTGAGCACCTCGGTGTCGCCCGTCGACGAGGCGAAGATCATCGGCAGCGTCGCCGGATCGACGCCGGCGTCCTCGACCGCCTGCCAGCAGGCCGTCATCGCCAGCCGGGTGCTCTTGCCCGCCCGGCGTCGTTCGGTGCGCGGCAGCCGGTCGGCCTTGAGCGCCCGCCCGAGCTCCTCCAGCGGCACGTGCCCGGGCGGCTGGCCGTCGGACAGCGCCGCCCGCGCCTCCAACCAGTCGGACAGGCCGGCGCCGACAAACCCCACGCCTCGGATCGACAGTTTCATGACTCGTCCTCCGCACGCCCGAACAGCAGGCTGCAGTTGTTCCCGCCGAAGCCGAAGGAATTGGCCAGCACCCGCCGAACCGGCGCCGGGCGATTCTCCAGCAGTTGGTCGGCGCGAAATGCCGGGTCGAGCTGCCGGGTGTTGAGCGTACCGGGCAGAAAGTCGTGTTCGATGGCGAGCACACCCACGGCCAGCCCGGTGATGCCCGCGGCCCCTAGCGTGTGGCCGGTCAGCCCCTTGGTCGACGAGCAGGCCTGCCCCGGGCCGAAGACGGCCGTGAGCGCGCGGTCCTCGGCGGCATCGTTCACCCGGCTGGCCGTGCCGTGCAGGTTGACGTAGTCCACCGAGTCGGCAGTCACGTCGCCGGCGGCCAGCGCACGGCGCATGGCCAGCTCCGCCCCAGCGCCTTCCGGATGCGGCGAGGACATGTGGTGGGCGTCGACGCTCTCGCCCACGCCCATCACCCGGATGAATGCGTCGTGCTCGTCACCATGTACAGCCTCGACGAGGGCGAAACCGGCGCCCTCGCCGATCGAGATCCCGTCACGCTCCACGTCCCCCGGCCGACAGGGGCCCGGCGAGGTCAGTTCCAGCGAGGCGAAACCGTAGAGGGTGGTCAGGCAGAGGCTGTCCACCCCGCCGACGACCACCGCGTCGCAAAGCCCGGCAGCGATCAGCCGCTGCGCGCTGGCGAAGACCTTGCCGCTCGACGAACAGGCCGTCGAGATGGCATACATCGGCCCGCCCAGTCCAAGCCGGTCGCGCAAATAGCGCGGCGCCGAGGAGAGCTCGTGGGTGGTGGCGTAATGCAAGGGTGTGGGCAAGGCTCCCGTGTCGGAGTCACGCTCGCGGAAGGCCAGTTCGGTATGCAGGATGCCCGAGGTGCTGGTGCCGATGACCACGCCGATCCGCCCGGCGCCATGACGGCGGATCGCGGCGGCGACGGCCTCGGGAAACCCGTCCTGCTGAAGGGCCAGCTCGGCGAGCCGGTTGTTGCGGCAGTCGTAGTCGGACAGCCCTGCAGGCAATCGCACCGTCTCGATGCCAGGTACCCGGCCGATCCAGGTATCGAGTTCGACGTCGAGAAAGTCGCAGGGCGCCAGCGCACTCCGACCGTCACGCAGGTGATCGAGCAGCGCCTGCCGACCGGCGCCGGCCGCCGTGGTAACGGTCCAAGCGCGCAGGGCAAGCGGCGGCAGTGCTCCGTTCGATGCGTTCATGCGTTCAGCCTCGCTTCACGATCGATGGCTCGGACGAGGCACCCGCGGGCACGGCGTTACCGGCCCGCTGGACCCAGGCGGTGGTCGCAAGCATGCCCATCGCCGCCAGCATCGTTCCGCCGAGCACATCCCAGAACACGTGCTGGGCGATCGCCAGGGTGGAGTAGACGATTCCCAGCGCCCAGCCCAGCGAGACCAGCCGCCAGACTACCGGCAGGCGCATGGCGAGGATCAGTCGATCCATCCAGAAGGCGCTGAACAGCGCGGTGGCCACGTGCAGGGAGGGAAACGCGTTGCCGGCGCTGTCGACCTCGGCCAGCCAGGCGAACTCGGGCGCACCGGCCCAGAGGGCCGGATCCCGCTCGATACTGGTGGGAAAGACCAGAAAGACGGCCAGTCCGGCCAGGCACAGCCCGCCGATGGCCATCCCGTAGCGGACCAGCGTACCCCGGTCACCGATCAGCGCCGGCACCAGCGAGACGTAGAACCACAACGAGGCATACAGGTAGAAGAACGCGGGCTGGAAGGGCACCAGCTGGTCCACCCAGGTCGCGCCCATCACGTACGGGTCGCCGCCGGGGTGATTCAGCAGGTGAAAGTAGGCCACGAAGAACAGGGACATCATCGTGGTGGTGCCCACCGCCTTGAGCAGCCAGCAGCAGGCCAGCCGACGTCCCAGTCCGCGCCGATACCGGAGCGCGCGCCCCGGCTGGAGATCCTTCTGCTTGCCACCCGTTTCCAACGCCCCGCTCCAACTGCTCCGACTCGAGAACGCGGGACTATCGCACGTCCTTCTCGAAACGATCAAGTTGGAGCCGCGCCGCCCTGCCCGGCATCGTTCGCCTGCCCAACCATATTGACGCGCCGGGCTTCGATCCCGATCATGACGCCCCGACGCGGCTTCCAGGGAAGGCAAGCGCGGCCCTTTCAAGGCTCGGCTCCTCCCGGTCAAATCGCAGACACCATCTGTCAAATCGACCTGACGCCCGAGAACCAGCCCGATGCACCACCAGGACAGCACCTGCCACGATTCGACCCCCGGCAAGCCGACCGACACCGCCACCTCACGCTACTGCGACGTGTTCGTCGTCGGCGGCGGCCCCGGGGGCTCGACCCTCTCCACGCTGCTGGCGCGCAAGGGGCACGACGTGGTGATGGTGGAGAAGGAGCACCACCCGCGCTTTCACATCGGCGAATCCCTCCTCCCGGCCAACCTCGAGCTGTTCGAGACCCTGGGCGTGGCCGAGGAGATCGCCGAGATCGGCATCGACAAGTGGGGTGCCGAGTTCGTCTCGCCGCACCATGACCATGTCCAGCCGTACAACTTCGCCGAGGCCTGGGACAAGTCGATGCCCAAGGCCTACGAGGTCGAGCGGGCGGAATTCGACCGCATCCTCTTCCGCAACGCCGAGCGCAACGGCGCACGCACCTTCGAGGGTAATCGCGTGGTGGACATCGACTTCCACGAGGAAGAACGTCGTGATCCCGCCGACCGGCCGTACCACGCCACGGTGACCACCGAGGACGAACAGGGCCAGCGCGTCGACTGGCACACGGCCTTCGTCGCGGACGCCACGGGGCGCGACACCTTCCTCGCCCAGCGCCACGGCTGGAAGCGGCGCAACCCGAAGCACAACAGCGCCGCGGTCTTCGGCCACTTCCGCGATGCCAAACGCAACCCGGGCAAGACCGAGGGCAACATCACCCTGTTCTGGTTCGATCACGGCTGGTTCTGGTTCATTCCGCTGAAGAACGGCGTGACCAGCGTGGGCATGGTGACCTGGCCCTATCACATGAAGTCCCGCAAGGGCCGCTCGCTGGAGCAATTCCTGTTCGACAACATCGAGACCGTCCCGGAGCTCGAGCGACGGCTGGCCGATGCCTCGCTGGTGCGGGACGTGCAGGCGACCGGCAACTTCTCCTACTCCGCCGATCGCAGTCACGGTGAACGCTTCATCCTCGTCGGCGACGCCTTCGCCTTCATCGACCCGGTGTTCTCCAGCGGCGTGATGCTCGCAATGCAGGGCGGCGTGTTCGGCGCGGAGGCCATCGACACGGTGCTGCGCGAACCGGCTCAGGCGAAACAGGCGCTCAACCGCTACGACCGTCAGGTGCGCCACGGACCGAGGGAGTTTTCCTGGTTCATCTACCGCATCACCAAGCCGGTGATGCGCAACCTGTTCATGGGGCCGCGCAACATCTTCCGCGTGCAGGAAGCGCTGATCTCCCTGCTCGCAGCGGACATCTACCGCGGCACGCCCATCTGGCGGTCGATCCGCATCCTCAAGGGAATCTACTATCTCTCGTCGCTGGGGCAATGCCGCCGGGCCTTCGCCGACTGGCGCGCCCACCGGCGCAAGGTGCGCCCGCTGACCCCGGAATCCGACCTGCGCCAATGACGCAAGCGGCGACCAACTCGGCCACTGTAATCAGGTCCCCGGAGCGGCTGCTCGGGGCACTGATCACGGCGGACACCCGCCTGGAGGCCCGCGGCGGCTGCGTGGCGCCGCTACCGCTGACCGTGCTCGAAGGCGAACCCAAACACGCCCTGGAAGCCTTTCTCGCCCCCGCTGAAAACCGCTCGCTCCCCGTCACGTCCCGCGACGCTCTCGGCTGCACGACCACGGCCGGCCACTGGACCTTCGGCCAGCTGCCCATCGACGAGTCCCGCGGACTGGCCGTTGGTGCCGAGGCGGCCTACACGGAACTGCTTGCACGAGTCGCGCGCGAGGGCACGCCGCACCTGTGGCGCGTCTGGCACTACCTGCCGGCAATCAACGCAACCGACCCCGAGACCGGCATCGAGCGCTACCGGCTGTTCAACCAGGGCCGCGCCGCTGCCTTCACCGCCGCCGATCGTCCCGCGGGGCCGTCGGCGCCGGCGGCCTGCGCGCTCGGCAGCCCGGCCGACACGAGCGGCCGCCTGGTGTTTCTCGCCTCGGACAGCCCGGCGATCGGCATCGAGAATCCGCGCCAGGTCAGCGCCTGGAACTATCCCCGCCAGTACGGGCACAAGAGCCCGCTGTTCGCCCGGGCGGCCATCGCCCGCGGACCACGGCATGACTGGCTGTTCATCTCCGGCACCGCCTCGATCACCGGGCACGCCACCCGCCATCGCGGCGACGTGTACGCACAGACCGACGAGACGCTGACCAACCTGCAGGCCGTGCTCGACGAGGCCAATGCACGCCGTCCGGCCGACTGTCGCGCCTTCGACTGGAACCCGACCACCCACCTGCGCGTCTACCTGCGCCACCCGGACGATCTCGCCGCGGTCCGCGCACGTCTCGACCAGCAGCTCAGGGCGGTCAGCCGACGCGTGTTTCTGCAGGCCGACATCTGCCGAGAGGATCTGCTGGTCGAGATCGAGGCGACAGTCCATCAGCCACGGGACGGAAACGACGGCGACCGGCTGTGGCCGGAGCTGTGAACACGTTGGCACGCCGATTCCTGCGCGCGGTACACCGTCCGCTCGCGCTGCTGCTCGGGCACGGCGGCCTGGCGGTGATCCTGATCGCCTGGCTGCCGATGATCATCGTGCTGCTCCCCATGCCGCGCGAGCGGCGGCAACGCACAATGCGCCGGCTCATCCATCACGCCATGCGCGCCTATCGCCACTGGCTAGGGTGGATCCGCGCCGTGCAGTTCGAGACCCGCTCGCTAGATGCCCTGCGCGACGCCCCGCCGGGGGTGATCGTCGCCAACCACCCGTCGCTGCTCGACGCGCTGGTCGTTCTCTCCCACGTCCCCGAGGTCGTCTGCGTGATGCGGGCCGGCATCCTACGCAATCCGTTCTTCGCCCTGCCCGCCCGGCTGGCCGGCTACCTGCCGAACGACGACGCGGTGGAGATGATGCTGGGCGCCCGACGGGCGATCCGCGGCGGGTGTCACGTGCTGCTGTTCCCGGAAGGCTCGCGCAGTCCGCTGACCGCTACCCCGCCCCTGCGTCCATTCCATCCCGCGCCCTTCATGCTCGCCCACCGGACAGGTACATCGCTGCACCCCTGGCTGTTCCGCTATGACCGCCCCTTCCTCGCCAAGGGCCAGCCGGTTTCGTATCGACCGGTCCTGCCGATCCGGCTGATCGTCACCCCCATGGCACTACTGCCGGAGCACATGGGGACCGACCCGCGCGAGGCGGCCGCCGCCTGGCGTTCCCACTATGCCCGCGCTTTTCACTCCCGGGAGCCTGCCACGCCATGACCGCCACCGATCACCAGTTCCGACCGCTGATCCTGATTCCCTGCTACAACCCGGGCGGGCGCATCGACATCACCGTACGCGACGCGGTCGCGCAGGCCGACTGTCCCGTCTGGATCGTGGACGACGGCAGCGGCCCGGCGACACGAGAGCGCCTGACGGCGCTCGCCGCCGAGCTCGAGACGGTTCGGGTGCTCCGACACGAGCAAAATCGCGGCAAGGGTGCAGCCGTGCTCACCGGCCTCAAGGCGGCCCGCGAGGAGGGATTCACCCACGCCCTGACGATGGATGCCGACGGCCAGCATCCGGCCGCCGCCATTCCCGACTTCCTCGCCACCTCGCGCCAACAACCCGATGCATTGATCCTCGGTCGGCCAGTGTTCGACGACGACGCCCCAGCCCTGCGAGTGCAGGGACGCAAGATTTCCAACTTCTGGGCCGATCTGGAGACGCTCTGGGCCGGGATCGGCGACTCCCTGTTCGGCTTTCGCGTCTACCCGGTCGACGCCCTGCTCGCGGTGATGGGACAGACACGCTGGATGCGCCGCTTCGACTTCGACCCCGAGGCCGCCGTGCGTCTGGCATGGCGCGGCCTCCCGCTGGTCAACGTCGATACCCCCGTGCGCTACTTCGATGCCGAGGAGGATGGGGTCTCTCATTTCCGCTACTGGCGGGACAACCGGCTCCTGATCTGGATGCACCTGCGGTTGCTCGCCGGCTTTACGGCTCGACTGCCCCGGCTGATCGCGGGTCGGTTGCGCAAGCGGCGAGTGGCTGGCTGAAAACCGGATCGGCCTGGCCAGGCCCGGAGGTCATGGAGACGGCCTATCGATTGCCGAACACCTTCTTCAGCAGGTCGGTCGTGCGGGCAGCCGGGTCGGCGCGGATCAGCCTTTCCTGTTCGGCGATCTTGAGGAACAGGCCATCGAGAGCCTTGTCGGTGATGTAGCCGTCCAGGTCCGTCTCACCCGCGATCATCTGCGCCATGGGTCCGGCTCGATCCATCATCTGCTTGTAGGCGACGGTCACGCCGGCCCGGTCGGTCGCCGACTCGACGATCGGGCGGAAGCGGTTGGTCAGTTCGTCGGTGCTGCTGCGACGCAGGTACTGGGTCGCCGCGTCGTTCGGCCCGGTCACGATGCCGCTGGCGTCCTCGACACTCATGCCCCGGATCGCGCCCAGGAACACATCGGTGGCCTCCGGCACCGCCTGTTCCGCGGCGTGATTCATGGTCTGCACGAACTCGTCGGCCAGCGCGTCCTGCCGCAGGCTGCGCAACACGCCCTCGACCTTCTGCAGGTTGCCCGGCAACGGGATGCGCACCTGGGGATCGTTCAGAAACCCGCCTCGCTGACCCAGCTGTTGCACGGCCACCTGGACCCCCTTGGCCAGCGCGTCGCGGATACCCTGGTCCATCTCGCCCTGAGACAGTCCGGATGTTGACGGTTGCGTTCGAGACGCGTCGCCGCCACCCAGGCCATCCAGCCGCTTGAGCAGGTCGCCGGCGAAGTCCGCTCTGGCCGGGCGACTGACCAACAGCCCACCCGCCACGATCAAACCGAGTGCTCGACGTCGTTCCATGTTCCGTTCCTCGCTTGCCGTCGGGAGATCATCTTGAAAAAGGGCACCCGGTTCGGTCGATGACCGGTGGCCATGCCGGGCTTATAGGCCACTTGGCGATGAAGCGTGGCAACACAGACCGCGCTGGCGAGCCGCCGCCGAGCGTCATGTCTCCCGCGATCGCATCAGGTCGGCCATGGCGTCGCACTCGGCATCGTCACGACGACGCAACCCGTCGATCACGCCATCGCGATCGGCCACGCTCTTGTTCTGCCCGAGTTTCTCGATGCCCTCGATGCGCTCCGGCAGCAGTTCGATGCCGACGATCGCCGCCTGCATCCGTTCGATCTGTGTCTCGGGCAGATGGGCCCAGTCGAAGGGATCGGCGCCGATGCGCGCCTGGTGGGTGTCGATCAGGTCGTGCAGGTGGCGGTCGAGCCAGCCGGGTTCGCCCTCGCCGGCCAGCCGGACGGTGCCGCGCACGTGCACGGCCTGGTAGTTCCAGGTGGGCACGCTGGTGTCCCGCGCATCGACGTACCAGCGCGGGTTCACGTAAGCGTCCGGTCCGGTGAAGATCAGGATCGCCGCGGCCTCCGCCCCGCCGGCCAGTGCCTCGGCCACCGGGTTGGCGCGCGCCAGGTGCGACTCGAAACGCCAGCCGGCCGGATCACGCGGATCCCCGAAACGCAGGAAGGGCAGATGCACGGCCAGCATCTGCCCTTCCCCGTCACATAGCGTGACTGCAGCAAACGGGTGGCGCGCCACGGTTTCCGCCAGGAACTCGGGATCGTCCTGGCGGAAATGCGGCGGGATGTAGCTCCCGACCGTCACCCGTTACTTCACGCCGATCTGCGAGAGGTCGCGCACCGCGCCCAGCGCCGCGGAGGTGGTCAGTGCCGCATAGGCCTTCAGGGCTTGGCTGACGTAGCGCTCCCGGTTGACCGGCTTGTAGGCGGCATCGCCCCGCTCGACCATCTTCTCTCGGCGGTGAGCCATGTCCGCATCACTGATGTCGAGATGGATGGTCCGTTCGGGGATGTCGATCACGATGGTATCGCCCTCCTCCACCAGCGCGATCTCGCCACCGGCGGCCGCCTCGGGCGAGGCGTGCCCGATGGACAGCCCAGAGGTCCCGCCGGAGAAACGCCCGTCGGTCAGCAACGCGCAGTCCTTGCCCAGCCCCTTGGACTTGAGGTAGCTCGTCGGGTAGAGCATTTCCTGCATGCCCGGCCCGCCCTTCGGACCCTCGTACTGGATCACCACCACGTCGCCTGGAACGATCTGGTCGCCGAGAATGGCCTCGACGGCCGCGTCCTGCGACTCGAAGATACGTGCCCGCCCGGTGAATTTCAGGATCGACTCGTCCACGCCGGCGGTCTTGACGATGCAGCCGTCACGGGCGATGTTGCCGAACAGCACGGCCAGGCCGCCATCCTTCGAGTAGGCGTGCTCGTAGTCGCGGATGCAGCCCTTCTGGCGATCGAGGTCCAGGCTCGGCCAGCGGGTGTCCTGGGAGAACGCCGTCTGCGTCGGGATGCCCGCCGGACCGGCCAGGTAGCGGCTTTTCGCCTCCTCGCAGACCGTGTCGCGGGCGATGTCCCAGCGATCCAGCGCCTCGGCCATGGTCCGGGCATGCACCGTGTGCGTATCCCGGTGCAACAGGCCGGCGCGATCGAGCTCGCCCAGGATCGCCAGCACCCCACCGGCACGATGGACGTCCTCCATGTGGTACTGCGCCGTACTGGGCGCGACCTTGCACAGGTGCGGGATCTTGCGGCTCATGCGGTCGATGTCGGTCATGTCGAACTCGACCTCGCCCTCGCGCGCTGCGGCCAGCAGGTGCAGGACGGTGTTGGTCGACCCGCCCATGGCGATGTCGAGAGCCATGGCGTTCTCGAATGCCTCCCGGGTGGCGATCGAGCGCGGCAGAACCGACGCATCGTCCTTCTCGTAATAGTCCTTGGCCAGGCGCACGATCTGGCGGCCCGCCTCGAGGAACAGCTCGCGGCGGTCGGCGTGCGTAGCCAGGAGCGAGCCGTTGCCCGGTAGCGACAGGCCCAGGGCCTCGGTCAGGCAGTTCATGGAGTTGGCGGTAAACATGCCCGAGCACGAACCGCAGGTCGGACAGGCCGAACGCTCGATCTGGGCCAGCACCTCGTCCGAGACGGAGTCATCCGCCGCCTTGATCATCGCGTCGACCAGGTCGAGCTTGATGACCTCGTCCGAATCGCCCGCCAGGCGGGTCTTGCCGGCCTCCATTGGCCCGCCGGAGACGAAGATCACCGGGATGTTCAACCGCATGGCGGCGTTGAGCATCCCCGGCGTGATCTTGTCGCAGTTGGAAATGCACACCAGCGCGTCGGCGCAGTGGGCGTTGACCATGTACTCCACCGAGTCGGCGATGATGTCGCGACTGGGCAGCGAATAGAGCATCCCGCCGTGGCCCATGGCGATGCCGTCGTCCACGGCAATGGTGTTGAATTCCTTGGCGATGCCGCCGGCCGCCTCGATCTCGCGTGCGACCAGCTGCCCCATGTCCTTGAGATGGACGTGGCCCGGTACGAACTGGGTGAAGGAGTTGGCGATCGCGATGATCGGCTTGCCGAAATCGTCATCCTTCACGCCCGTGGCGCGCCACAGGGCGCGCGCACCGGCCATGTTGCGTCCGTGGGTGGTGGTCTTGGAACGATAGTCGGGCATGGATGGATTCTCCGGAACGATCAGGAACGTCGGTCGGTCTCGCGACCGTCACTCAAGTTGAGGGTTATTCGATGATGTCGACCAGGGCGCCGACCTCGACGCGATCGAACAACTCGATCACGTCACGGTTGCTCATGCGCACGCAGCCGTGGGAGGCAGGGCTGCCAATGCGACCTTCCTCCGGCGTGCCGTGGATGTAGATATAGCGACGCTTCGAATCGACGTCGCCACCGCGGTTGACGCCCGGCTCCAGGCCGTCGAGCCACAGGATCCGGGTCGTGACATCGTCACGCGCGGCACGCTCATCCGCCCCGGTGAGAATCTCGGCGATTTCACCGGTCGGCTTGCGTGCACGGAAGATCTGGCCGAGCGGTGCGTCCTCGCCGAACCTCTCGGACACCCGGTGAAGCCCCAGCGGGGTCTGAAGGCTGCCTTCCCGGTTGCCCGTGCCGCGTTCGGCGGTGGAGACGGGATACTGCGCGAGGAACGAGCCCTCCTCGAAGAGGTAGAGCTGCTGGCTCGGCACGTCGACGACAATCGCCTGGTCACTCGCGCCCGGTTGATGGCGAGCAGCCATCTTGCGAGCGGATTCCACCACGCGCGCCGGCAGTTCGCTCATCGCGCTTGACTCCCGGTTGTTGCTCGCGCCAGCATCCCGCGCCGGCTCGACGGAACCGGCCGCTGCCATCGTTGGGATCAGGCAGAGAGCCAGTGCCAGCCCCCGCAGGATCCTACTGGTCATTGTACAAGCCGACGGAAACGATATCCCGGGAGCGCCGCAAGGCTCCCGCGGGGTCGTTTTCCTTGTCGCGCGCGCTATCGGCCCGGTTCGCCGCAAGGTTGTCGAGGTACTTGCCATCGATGTCGTTGGTGACGTACTCACCGGTGAAGCACGAGCAGTCGAACTGGCTCAGCGTCGGGTTGCCCAGCCGCACCGCTTCCTTGAGGTCGTCGAGGTCCTGGTAGATGAGCTCGTCGGCGCCGATCGCCGCGCGGATGGCATCGACGTCCCGGTTGTGGGCGACGAACTCGACGGAGGCCGGCATGTCGATGCCGTAGACGTTCGGGTAGCGCACCGGCGGGGCCGCCGAGGCCATGTAGACCTTCTTGGCCCCCGCCTCACGGGCCATGCGGATGATTTCGCTGGAAGTGGTGCCACGCACGATGGAGTCGTCGACCAGCAACACGTTCTTGCCGCGGAATTCCAGGTCGATCGCGTTGAGCTTCTGGCGCACCGAACGTTTGCGCTTGGCCTGCCCGGGCATGATGAAGGTCCGCGCGATGTAGCGGTTCTTGACGAAACCCTCACGGTACTTGAGGTTGAGGCTGACCGCGATCTCCAGGGCCGCCGTGCGACTGGTGTCGGGTATCGGAATCACGACGTCGATATCGTTGTCCGGCCACTCCCGTTGGATCTTCTCGGCCAGCTTCTCGCCCATGCGCATCCGCGCCCGGTAGACGGAGACGTCGTCGATGATCGAATCCGGCCGGGCGAGGTAAACATACTCGAAGATGCAGTTGGCATACTCGGGATTCTCGGCGCACTGCTTCAGAGTGACCTCGCCATCGCGGGAGATGAAGATCGCCTCCCCGGGCGCCAGGTCACGCACCAGTTCGAACTCGCCGGCCTCGATGGCCACGGATTCGGATGCGATCATGTACTCGGTGCCGTTTTCCGTCTCGCGCTTGCCGTAGCAGACTGGGCGGATGCCGTGCGGATCGCGGAAGGCGAATACCCCCTCGCCGGCGATCAGGCCGATCACGGCATACGCCCCGCGGGCACGTCGGTGGACGTTCCCGATCGCGGTGAACACGTCGTCGGCCGTCGGCCGCGCCCCGGCGATGTCCGCGAGTTCGTGGGCGAAAACGTTGAGCAACACCTCGGAGTCCGAATTGGTGTTCAGGTGCCGGCGATCCTCGGCCACTACGGCTGCCCGCAGTTCGTCGGCGTTGGTCAAGTTGCCGTTGTGCCCCATCGCGATGCCAAACGGGGCGTTGACGTAGAACGGCTGGGCCTCGGCGGAGGAATCGCAGCCGGCCGTCGGATAGCGAACGTGACCGATGCCCATGTTGCCCATCAACTGGCGCATGTGACGGGTGTGGAAGACATCCTTCACCAGGCCGTTCTCCTTGCGGAGAAACAGCCGCTCCTCGTCACTGGTCAGGATGCCCGCCGCATCCTGACCGCGGTGCTGCAGAACGGTCAGTCCGTCATACAGCGCCTGATTGACCGGCGATTTCGCCACCATCCCAATAATGCCGCACATGCGTTAAACCACCTCGGTTCGTATCCGCGCAAAACCTAAAATCCCGTCGGAGGCCTTTCCCGGTCCCCGGAACGGCGTCGCCGGACAAGCCAGTCGGCCTGTCCGGCGTCGAACGGGGTCACCCCCGTCGGGAGAACACGCCCCTGTGTCTCCCGCAAATCGTCAATTCAATTCCCGTCTACCACTGGACATTGCGGGCGACGTCATCCGGCAGCACGGCCAGCAACCACTCGGAGACCACCTGGAAATGCGGGATCAGTGTGGAAGCCTGCCACCACTCCTCGCGCGGCAACGCCGTGAACCCGGCCAGGAGGATCAGCCCGGAAACGATCAGCACCCCGCGCAACAGCCCGAAGACCATGCCCACCGAACGGTCGGTTCCCGACAGCCCGGTGGATTCCACCAGCTTCGAAACCGCCCAGTTGATGATCCCACCGAGAATCAGCACGACCACGAACAGGGCGACGAAGGCGATGGCCACTCGCGCCGACGGAATGTCCACCGCCTCGGGAACCAGCACCGCCGCCGGCTGCGAGAAGGCCAGCGCGATGCCGAAGGCCGCAAGCCAGGTGACCAGCGAGATCACCTCCTTGATGAACCCCCGCACCAGGGCGATCGCCGTCGAGACGATCACGATCGCCAGCAATATCCAGTCGAGCACCGTCATCCCTGTTCCCCCGTCACCGTTCGACGATCCGTGGCTCGGCGTTTCACGCCGACACACGTCACCTCGTCATCACCAGACCGTCACGCCCGATCCGCTGACGCAGGCGCTCGGTCGCCTCGGTCGCCAGGTCGCGTGTCGCATAGGGCCCGACGCGCACCCGCCAGACCGTGCCCTGTTCCGAGAACAGCGGCTCGATGGAGACGTCGAAGCCCGAGGCTTCGACCGATTCGGCCAACGCACGCGCGTTGCTCTCGTCGGAAAAGCTTCCGAGCTGTACGACGAAGTCGCCCTGCCGAGTGGTTTCGGGCAGCGACGGCTCCGCCGTGTCGGCTTCCCCTTCGTCCTCGGCGTCGCTACTCGCTGGCGCAGACTCCTCCGGCTCGTCCGGGGCACCGTCGGCCTCTTCGTCCGCTTTAGCGGCACTCGTCTCGGCCTTCTCCGGGGTCACGTCCGGATCGGACGAGGTCACCGATTCATCCTCGGTCGGGGTGGTCGTCGTCTCGACCGGCCTTTCGGGAGCTGCGCCTTCATCGACCGAGTCTTCGGGAGCCGCACCTTCATCGACCGACTCGTGGGAGCCAGCGCGCAGTTCGACGGAGCTCTGGTCGGGGAAAAGGGAGGTCGGGGGATTTTCCAGCGGCTCGCCGGTGTCGCCCGGCGGTTGGGGAATCTCGTCCGGGTCGGTCCGGGCGATCTCGGGTTTCTCCGGAACAGGCTCGACGCGGAGGCTGTCGATCCCGCTGCCGTCGAGCCACAATGGCAACAACAGCACGGCCAGCGCCACGACGACCGACGCGCCCACCAGACGCTGACGGAAGCGCGATTCGGTCCAGGTTGAGTCGGATTGCTCTGCCACGGCGTCCTCGTCGGATTAGGCTACAGGCGCGGGCCTGTGCCGCTCATTGTGGGCCGTCTTCACCCGGTCTCGCAAAGGGCCCACGACGTGAAATGATCCGAAGATCACAATCTCGTCTCCGGGCCGCGATGCGGCAATGGCGGCATTATACGCCGCCAAGAGACCGCTTTCACGATACACCTCCCCGACCCCGGCGTTCGAGAGGACCGTCTCGATGTCCTGTATCGACATTGCCCTGGGTATCGGCAGCTCCGCCACCCACCAGGCATCGATCAGTTCGACCAGCGGGGCGACGATCTCGGCGACCGGCTTGTCCGCCAGGGCGGAAAACACCGCCAGACGGCGCCCAGCGGGCCGCTTCTTGAGGGCATCGGCCAGGGCTCGAGCCGCCTCCCCGTTGTGGGCCACGTCCAGGACGAACCGGCGACCGTCGCCTTCGAAGCACTCGAAACGACCCGCCAGACCGACCGACCGCAACCCCTCGTTCACGGCAGCATCCGGTATGTCCAACGGACTGTGCGGATGTTGCAGCAACGCAACGACACCCGCGGCGTTAACCACCTGGTGCGACCCGCCCAACGCGGGAACGACGTAGTCCCGGCGCCCCTCCGGACCGAGAAGAGCGAAATGCCCCGGGTCCTTCGGAGTGGGAGCCTCCAGCACGACCTCGCGCCCCAGTCGGCGCAGGTCCGCGCCGATGCGGACCGCTTCGGTCGTCACGACCTTGACGGGATCCGGGTCGGCATAGACGGCCGGCCGATCGCGCCGCAGGATGCCGGCCTTTTCCCGACCAATCTCCTCGCGCGAGTCGCCCAGCCAGGCCTGGTGATCCAGACCGATGTTGGTGATCAAGGCAAGATCGGCGTCCAGTGCGTTCACGGCGTCGAGACGCCCACCCAGACCGACTTCCAGCACCCAGACATCCAGTGACTCGGCGGCGAACACCACGAAGGCCGCCACCGTCAGCCATTCGAAATATGTCAATTCCCCACTGCCCGAATGGGCATCGATCGCCTCGAACGCCTCGATCAGGCGGTCCGCCGCGACCGGCTCGCCGTCGACGAGGAAACGTTCCCGCACGTCGACCAGGTGGGGCGATGTAAAGCTGCCTACCCGATAGCCCGCCGCACGGCAGATCGCGGAGGCCATGGCCACACTCGAACCCTTGCCGTTGGTTCCAGCCACCGAGATGACGGTGCCGATGCGCTTGCCGCGCAACAGGTCGGTCGCCACTCGCCTGACACGGGCCACACCCGGCTCGATGCGGTCCGGGTCGCGTTCCAGCAGCCGGTCCAGCCAGTGCTCGAGGGTTGCCTCTGTCATGCCGACCTCGATCGCCCTACCGCAGCTCGGCGGGAGGTTCGGTCACGAGCCCTCGCGCGAAGGAGAGGCCGCCTCTGAGCGCGGCAGATCCTTCTTCTGCAGGTTGGCGACCAGCGTGGCGACCGCCCCGGGCAACTCGGCCCGCGGCACGATCATGTCGATCGCACCGTGCTCCAGCAAAAATTCACTCCGCTGGAACCCTTCCGGCAGTGTCTCCCGCACGGTCTGTTCGATCACGCGAGGGCCGGCGAAGCCGATCAGCGCGTTGGGCTCGGCGATCTGCACGTCACCGAGCATCGCCAGCGATGCCGAGACACCCCCCATGGTGGGATCGGTCAGGACCACGATGAAAGGCAGCTTCTTCTTCGACAGACGGGTCAGTGCCGCCGATGTCTTGGCCATCTGCATCAGCGAGAACAGCGCCTCCTGCATGCGCGCGCCGCCAGATGCCGTGAAGCAGACCAGCGCGCAGCGGTTCTCGATGGAGGCCTCGACGGCCCGGACGAACTTCTCCCCGACCACCGAGCCCATCGATCCGCCCATGAAGGCGAAATTGAAGGCCGCGGCCACTACCGGCAGGCCTTCGACCTGTCCGCGCATCACCACCAGCGCGTCCTTCTCGCCGGTCTTTTTCTGGCTGGCCGTGATCCGGTCCCGGTACTTCTTCTGGTCACGGAACTTGAGGATATCGACCGGCGCGACGTCCCCGAACAGTTCCTGGCGACCGTTCTCGTCGAGAAACGCATCCAGGCGCTCGCGCACGCCGATGCGCATGTGATGTCCGCACTTCGGGCAGACCTCGAGGTTGCGACGCAGTTCCTCCCGGTAGAGCACAGCGTCGCAGCCATCGCACTTGACCCAGAGCCCCTCGGGCACGCCACGCTTGCCGCTGCTCTCGGTCCGGATTCGTGACGGAAGGAGTTTGTCCAGCCAGCTCATGCCTCAGCCTCCCCGATCGTTCGCCTGTCCATATTGCCTGTCATTTCCTTGCTGTTTCCACGGCCCGACGCATTTCGCCGACAAAATCCCGCACCTTGCCCAGTACGGCCTCGTTCACCCCGCCGTGCTCGACTGCCTGTTCGTGGATCAGTCGCACGATTGCCGAGCCCACGATGACGGCGTCGGCCACGGCCGCCACCCGACCGGCCGTCTCGGCATCCCGGATGCCGAAACCAACGCCAACCGGCAGATCGCAGGTCTCGCGGATGCGTTCAAGCTGCGAGCCGAGTGCGTCGACGTCCAGATTCGCCGACCCGGTCACGCCCTTGAGCGAGACGTAGTAGACGAAACCGGAGCCACGCGAGGCCACGGCGCGGGCGCGTTCGCCCTTCGTGGTCGGCGCCAGCAGAAAGATCGGGTCGATGCCCGCGCCGGCGAAGACACGAACCAGGTCGTCGGCCTCCTCGGGCGGCAGGTCGACCGTCAGCACGCCATCGACGCCGGCCTCGGAGGCCTGCTGTGCGAAGGTTTCCAGCCCCATGGCCTCGATGGGGTTCTGGTAGCCCATCAGCACCACGGGCGTCTCGGTATCCCGCTGGCGGAACTCGGCCACCAGACCCAGCACGCCACGCAGGCCCAGACCGGATTTCAGGGCGCGTTCGTGCGCCGCCTGGATGACGGGACCGTCCGCCATGGGATCGGAAAACGGTACGCCGAGTTCCAGCGCGTCCACGCCACCGGCCACCAGTGCATGCATCAGCTCGACGGTGCCCTGCGGATCCGGATCACCGGCCGTGATATAGGGGATCAGCGCAGCACGGTTCTCGCCGGCCAGGCGCCGGAACAGTGGGGCCAGGCGGCTTTCCTGTTTAACGCTCGTCTCACTCACAGTTCGATGCCCTCGAGTCGTGCCACGGTGTTGATGTCCTTGTCGCCACGACCGGAGAGGTTGACCAGGATGCGCTGGCCACCCCGGGCCTCGGCCAGGAGGCGCGCATGGGCAACCGCGTGGGAGGACTCGAGCGCCGGGATGATGCCCTCGCAACGCATCACGTCGTGGAAGGCGGCCATGGCCTGCTCGTCGGTGATCGCGGCGTACTGGACCCGGCCGATGTCCTTGAGCCAGGAATGTTCCGGACCCACGCCCGGGTAGTCGAGCCCGGCAGAGATCGAGTGCGTGCCGATGATCTGGCCGTTCTCGTCTTCCATCAGGTAGGTGCGGTTGCCGTGCAGCACACCGGGGCGACCGGCGGTCAGCGGCGCGGCGTGCCGGCCGGACTCCACGCCCTCGCCGCCGGCCTCCGAGCCGTGCAGCTCGACGGATTCGTCGGCCAGGAAGGCGTGGAAGATACCCATGGCGTTGGAACCGCCCCCGACGCAAGCGACTACCTGGTCGGGCAACTCGCCGGTCTTCTCCAGCATCTGGGCGCGTGCCTCGCGGCCGATCACCGACTGGAAGTCGCGCACCATCAGCGGGTACGGGTGCGGGCCGGCCACGGTGCCGATGATGTAGAACGTGTCGTCGACGTTGGTCACCCAGTCGCGCATCGCCTCGTTGAGCGCGTCCTTGAGCGTGCGGGTGCCGGAATCCACCGGCACGACCTTCGCGCCCAGCAAGCGCATGCGGAAGACGTTCGGGGCCTGGCGCTGAATGTCATCGGCGCCCATGTAGACCACGCACTCGATCCCCAGCCGCGCGGCGACAGTGGCCGTGGCCACACCGTGCTGTCCGGCACCGGTCTCGGCGATGATGCGGGTCTTGCCCATGCGCTTGGCCAGCAGGGCCTGGCCGAGGGCATTGTTGATCTTGTGCGCGCCGGTGTGGTTGAGGTCCTCGCGCTTGAGCCAGATCTCCGCGCCATAGAGCTCGGAGAGGCGCTTGGCGTGGTAGAGCGCGGTGGGACGACCGACGTAGTCGCGCAGGTCCGACTCGAACTCCTCGACGAAGCCCGGGTCGTTGCGATACTTCTCGTAGGCGGCGGTCAGCTCCTCGATCGGCTCCATCAGCGTCTCGGCGACGTAGCGACCGCCGTAGTCGCCGAAGCGGCCGCGCGCGTCGGGGAAGCTGGTGTAGTCGATCGCCTCGCGGGCCATCGGATCAGTGGTTTCGGGCATGCCCTACCCCTCGCATGAATGCATGAATCAGTTCGGCCGACTTGATGCCCGGCGCCTCCTCGACGCCGCTGGAAACATCCACCGCGTACGGTGAGAGTGTCGACACGGCCTCGGCAATGTTCTCCGGCGTCAGCCCCCCGGCCAGGATCCAGGGACGTCCCTTCCGTCCGGCCTGCCGCGGCCAGCGCCCCCAGTCGAAGGTGTGCCCCGTGCCGCCCAGACCGCTGACGGCATGGCTATCGAGCAGGAAGCCACGCGCGCTGGCATGGTCGGCGAGCACCCGGTCGCGTTCCGTGTCATCCAGCTCGGCGCTGACCGCCTTGATGTAGGGTCGGCCGAACTGCCGGCAGAAACGCCCCGTCTCGTTGCCGTGGAACTGCAGCAGATCCGGTCCGACCTGGTCGACCACGGTCTCCACCCAGTCCACCTGTGCGTCGGCGAACAGCGCGACGGTCTGGACGAAGGCCGGCACGGCGGCGATCAGTTCCCGGGCCAGGCCGATGTCGATCGAGCGCCGGCTGGCCGGCACGAAGACGAAGCCGAGCGCATCGGCACCGGCCGACACAGCGGCCTCGACGTCGGCCACCCGGGTAATCCCGCAGATCTTGACGCGTGTGCGGCGGTTTTCCACCTGGGAACGGCCCTCGTTAAGAACATGACTGGCGACCAGCGGTCGGCCGATGGCGGGCCGACTGGGCCGGCAATACTAGCAGGATTCCGACAGGCGCTCGAATCCGCCAACCTGTTCGAACAAGGGACGGCGCGGCTGTGTCGGCAGGTCGAAGACCGACGGATAATCGATTGCGGTCAGGTAGAGCCCATCGGCGGGCGCCGTGATGCCTGCCGCCTCGCGGTCGCGCTCTGCCAGCGCTTCGGCCAGCCATTCCACAGGCCGCTCTCCCGACCCGATCGCGAACAGGCTGCCGACGATATTGCGCACCATGTGATGCAGGAAGGCATTTGCCCGGACGTCGATCAGGAGGTGGTCGCCCTGCCGGGTAACCCGGATGGACTCCATCGTGCGCACCGGCGAATGCGCCTGGCAGTCCTTGCCGCGGAAGCTGGAGAAGTCGTGCTCGCCGAGCAACTGGGCCGCCGCCTCCTGCATCCGGTCGGCGTCGAGCGGGCGATACCACCAGGTGAGCCTTCCCGCCGAAAGCGCCGGGCGAGCCGAGCGATTCACCACGCAGTAGCGGTACTCGCGGGCCGTGGCGGAGAAGCGCGCATGGAAGTCCTCGCCCACCGACCGGACCCAGAGCACGGTGATGTCCCTGGGGAGATGCTGGATGGTGCCCATCTGCCAGCCGTACAGCGGACGTTCCACGTCCACATCGAGGTGGACCACCTGGTTGGTGGCGTGCACGCCCCGGTCGGTCCGCCCGGCGCAGACGACCTCCACCGGCCTGTCGGCCACGCGCCCGATCGCCCGTTCCAGGCGCTCCTGGACCGAGTCGCAGTGGGACTGGCGCTGCCAGCCGTGGTACCGACCGCCGTCGTATTCAATGCCCATGGCCAGCCGCATGCGGACCAACTCCCTCAATTCATTCAAACCACGCCATCCAAACCGGTAACGGCGGGCGACGATGATATCGCGACCGGAGTCCGCCTGCCCGCCCCACCGCATTTACCTCGCGTCACTCACTGGAATATCAGTGTCATGCCAGATACTTATGAGGAAACGCCGGCTGTGGCCGCATGCTAGGCTCCTTGGCAGGGTGCAGCTCAACCGACGTCAGACAGTCGGATCGTGGCGAGGTTTCCTATATTAGCCGTTTCTGATATTGTGCGCAGCCGACGATAGCCCTCGTGGCGGCTGGCCCGGGTTCACGAGCCAGCCTCGCCCTGCAGGCCCAGTAGACGTCCAAGGAACGAAAAGCAGCATGGCGCGAAAAGATTCATCCGATCGCAGGCAACCCGGCGGTCATCTGACGGCGGATAACGCAAGCCCCGGTCACCGCGGGCCGGGCTTGGGCCTGCTGGCCGCCTCCATTGCCCTCGGGCTCATGTCCGCCCCGGCACTCGCCGAGACCTCGCCCGACTTCCGTCCGGACCCGGCAATGCAGGCGGCGGGCAACGAACAGCTCGACCTGACCTTCGATGACGCGGTACAGCGCACCCTGTCCCAGAACGCGGCCATGGACCTCTCCCAGGCCCGCATCGCCGAGGCGCGCGCCGCCATCGAGCAGGCCAGCGGGAACCTGCTACCCACGCTCGACCTGTCCTTCGGCGTGATGGGGTCAAACAACCCGCTGAACGTCTTCGGCATGAAGTTGCAGCAGGAACAGGC
>NZ_JAWLBP010000001.1:61908-107794 GCF_041687595.1 Guyparkeria sp.
GGCTGGCATCAAAACTTCCAGACCTCCCTGAAGCTTCAGGTGCCGATCTACAACGGCGGCAAGATCCGCGAGATGCGCACGCAGGCCCAGGCCCTGTTGCAGGCCGCCGAGGCTGGCGACGAGGCGGCCCGCCAGCAGCTGGTCTTGCACACCATCGAGGCCTATGCCGGCATCAATACCGCGGAGGCATTCGTCGAGGTCGCCCATCAGGCACGCGAAGCGGCCGCCTCCTATCGCGATCTCTCCGAGAAGCTTTACAACGAGGGCGTGGTGACCAAGGCCGACCTGCTCAAGGCCGAGGTGAACCTCGGCGAGCGGGAACTGGACACGGAGGCCGCGCGCAACCAGGCGGACAACGCCGCCGACGGCCTCAAGGTACTGGCAGGGATCGACACTGGCCGCGCGATCGCGCTGCCCGAATCCATCGACGTCTCCCTGCCCGAAACCGACCTGGCCCAGGCACGCAACATGGCGATGGCGAAGAACCCCCGCATCCTGGCGCTCCGCGGGCGGATCGACGCGGCACGTGCCGAGGTCGACGTCGCACGTGCCGAATACAAGCCGCATTTCAACCTGATGGCCCAGCAGGACTTCAATGACGACTCGCTGGGCCTGCGCAATGACAGCTACACCGTCGGTGGCGTGCTCACCTGGCGGGTGCTGGATTTCGGCGCCCGTTCGGGCCAGGTCGACCGGGCGCAGGCGAAGGTCAACGCGAGCCTTGCCGAACGCCAGCAGGCGCTCAACCAGCTCCTCGGCCAGGTCGGCGAGGTCTGGCGCGCCGCCGACATGGCGGAAAAACGAGTCGAGGTGCGCCAGATGGCCATCCGGCAGAGCGAGGAAGCCGTCCGCCTCGAGAAGCTGCGCTATCAGCAGGGCCTGGCCACCATGACCGAGTTGCTCGCCACGCAGACCGAACTCGACAACGCCCGCGCCGAGCTCATCAAGGCGCACTTCCAGCGCACCATGCAGCGCGCCGCTCTCTGGCTGGCCATGGGCGAGCTGGCGCCCGATCGGGTGACAAACGAACCCGGCAACGCTGTCGCTGCGGCCCTGACGACCGCGTCGACCACCGATTGATCGGTCGCCCCAGACGGGGCGGCATTTCACGAAACATCGAGACGAGATCCATCTGATGACGAAACACGAGCCCAACCGGACATTCCCTCGTGCCTTCAGCCGAGTCCTGCTTGTCCCCGGACTGGTCCTCGGACTGGGGCTGGCTGGCTGCGGGGGCGACGACGTCGAACAGCAGCCGCCGGCCAACGCCGGCGTCGAGATACAGGGCGACTGGCTGACCGTGGACACGAGCCAGGTGGACGATACCGCCCTCTTCCCCGGTAGCGTGATCGCCAGTGACCAGTCGCCGATCGCCTCGCGCATGATGGGTTACATCCGTTCGATCGACGTGCGCGAGGGACAACAGGTCGAAAAGGACCAGGTCCTGCTGACCATCGATCAGAGCGACGTCGACAGCCAGATCCATCAGGCCGAGGCGGCGCTGGCCAAGGCCCGCTCGGGACTGGCCAACGCCCGTTCCAACTTCGAGCGTTTCGAGCGTCTCTACGCCGAGAACGCGGTCCCCAAGCAGCAGTTCGAGCAGATGCAGACCGCCTACGAAGTGGCCCAGGGCGACTTCCAGGCCGCCCAGGCCGCGGTCGAGCAGGCTCGCTCGCAGGTCGCCTACGCGCAGATCCAGGCGCCGTTCGACGGCACCATCGTCCAGCGCATGGTCGACCCGGGCCAGCTCGCCACCCCGGGCCAGCCCCTGCTGATGCTGCAGGGATCCGGCGACCGCGAAGTGCAGGTCGAGGTGGACGACCAGGCCTACGCCACCCTCGACGAGGGTGACGAGATCGAGATCGGTTACCGCCGCGCCGACGGCAGCCCGGCGACGTTCCGTGGAGAGGTGCTCCGCCTGGTAAGCGCGGCCAATCCGATCACCCGCACCCACACGGTGAAGATCAGCGTACCGGCGGACCTCGAACTCACCCCGGGCAACTTCGTCACCGTCAACATCGTGCTCGACCAGAAGCCGGCGGTGATCATCCCGGCGGACGCCCTACATGATCGTGCCGGCATGACCGGCGTGTTCGTCCTCGACGACGAGGACCAGGCCCGCTTCCGCGTGGTTCGCCTGGGCCAGGAGCGCGGCGACCAGGTCGTCGTGCTCGGCGGCCTAGAGAACGGTGACCGGGTAATCACCTCCGCCCAGGGACACCTGGCCAACGGCGTGACGGTAGTCAAGGCAGGTAACGCAGCCTCATGAGCAAGTCGCAGGAACAGGACAAGCCGAAGCTCAACCTGGCCGGCAAGCTAGCCGGCGGGTTCCTCTACTCCAAGATCACCGCCCTGATCATGATCGCCCTGACCCTGTTCGGGCTCATGGCGGTGCTGATCACCCCGCGGCTGTACAACCCCGAGATCGTGGTGCCCGGTGCGCAGATCTTCGTCCAGCGGCCGGGAAATTCCGCGGCGCAGATCGAGGACCAGGTGGTCAAGCCGCTCGAGGCCCTGATGGCGCGGCTGAAGGGCGTGGACCACACCTACGGCGTGGCCATGGATGACGTGGGCATGGTGACGGTCCAGTTCGAGGTGGGCAGCAACGAGGAAGACAGTCTGCTGCTGCTCTACAACGAGATCTCGCGCAACATCGACCGACTGCCCCCGAACACCAGCATGCCGATGGTCAAGAGCATCGGCATCACCGACGTGCCGATCATGTCGGTCACGCTGAGCTCCGACGCACTCGACAGCACCGAACTGCGCGAGGTCGGCCAGCGCCTGCTCGAACAGTTGCAGAACGTCCCCGAGGTGGGCACCAGCGAGGTGATCGGCGGTCACAAGCGCATTCTCGCGGTCAACGTCGATCCGCAGCGGCTGGCCGCCACCGGCGTGTCGATGACGCAGTTGAGTCAGATGCTCGAGGGCGCCAACGTCGTCCTGCCCGGCGGCGCAATCACCCATGACAACCGACAGTTCCGACTGCGAACCGACGCTGCCTTCAAGGGGCCCGGGGACCTGGAGAAACTGGTAATCGGCCAGCACGAACAGCGGCCCATCTACCTCGATCAGGTCGCCTCGATTCGGTACGCACCGGAGGAAAACGACCAGATCACCACCCACGCCTTCGGACCGGGCAACGCCGCCGGCAAGCCGGCCGGGGACCCCAAGGCCGCGGTGACGGTCACCATCGGCAAGCGGGCGGGCGCCAACGCGGTCAACGTGGCCGGGGCCGTGAAGGAAAAACTTGCGATCATCGAGCGCGAGCTTCTGCCCGAGCAGGTCGAGATGAGCATCACCCGCGACTACGGCGATCGGGCCGATGACGCGGTCAACACGTTGATCGAGCATCTCGGCGTCGCCGTGCTCGTGGTGCTGATCATCCTGTTCTTCTTCCTCGGCTGGCGGGAGGCGCTGATCGTCACCCTGACCGTTCCGCTGACGCTGTTCGTGGTGCTGGGCGTGGGCTGGATCACGGGCCAGACGATCAACCGTATCTCCCTGTTCGGCCTGATCCTTTCGCTGGGCCTGCTGGTCGACGCGGCGATCGTCGTGATCGAGAACATCCACCGGCACCTGCACGAGGGCAAGAATCCCTCCTTCTCCGACCTGCTGGTCCGCGCGACAAACGAGGTCGGCAATCCGACCAACATCGCCACGCTGGCGGTCATCCTGGCCTTCGTTCCGATGGCCTTCGTCTCGGGGATGATGGGCCCGTTCATGCTGCCGATCCCGATCAACGTGTCGGTGGCCATGATCGCCTCGCTGATCCTGGCCTACATCATCGTGCCGTGGACCGCCTACCGATGGCTGGGAGCCAAGGCGCGCAAGGCGCTCGCCCACCGCGAAACGCTCGAGGGCGACCCGAACCACGAGGACTGGCTGATGCGCAACTACAAGCGCATCACCAGGCCACTGCTGGGCTCCCGAGGGCTTTCATTGGTGTTCCTGCTCTTCGTCCTCGGACTGATGATCGCCTCGATGCTGATGCCGGCGTGGCAGTTCGTCCGCGACTCCGGCATGAACGGGCCGCTCTCCCCGGGCGGGGTGAGCCTCAAGATGCTGCCCGAGGGCAACGTGGATACCTTCCTGCTCGAGGTCAACACGCCCGAGGGGACCGCCACCGAGCGCACGGCCATCGTGGCCGACGCCGTCGGCGCGGTACTGGCCCGGAACGAGTACGTGACCGACTACCAGACCTACGTCGGCCGGACCGGACCGCTCACCTTCGCCGGCATGGTCCGGGGCGACATGATGCGCCAGGCACCCAACATGGCCCAGATCCGCGTCAACCTCATCGATCGGCACCATCGGCCGAACACCAGTGACGTGGCACTCGAGGCCTGGGAGCAACTCGGCTCGGTTCGCGAGCAGTTCGCGGACTCGCGCATCAAGCTCTTCCTGACGCCTCCGGGACCACCGGTCCGCGCCCAGGTGCTCGCCCGCATCCACGGCCCGGACTACGAGACGCTGCGCGAGATCGCCGGTCAGGTGAAGGAGCGCTTCGGCGACGTCTACGGCATGATCAACATCGACGACACGGTCACCTCGGACGCCCCGGAATACCGGATCGAGGTGAACCAGACAAAGGCGCTGCAGTCGGGGGTGGCACCGGCGCAGATCGCCAAGGTCGTGCACGAATACGTCAACGGGCAGACACTGGGAACGGTGCACGGCACCGACACCTCGGAGCCGGTCAACATCGTGCTGCGTCTGGATCAGGCCAACCGCGCCTGGATTCGCCAGATCCGCGACCTGACGGTTACCAACCAGCAGGGAACGGCGGTCAAGATCGGGAACCTGGTCGACATCCGCGAGGGCAACGTCACCAAGCCGATCATGGACCGGGATCAGCATCCGGTAGTGTTCGTCCAGGGCGACCTGCTCGGCTCCAGCCCGGTCTATGCCACGCTGACGCTAAACAAGTGGCTCAACGAGATGGAGCTGGCGAACAACGTCGAGATCAGCACCGGCAATCTCGGCTTCGTCGATACCCAGCCGGACGACCTGGAGGGCTACCAGGTCCTCTGGGGTGGCGACATGCGCCTGACGCTGGACGTGTTCCGCGACCTTGGCGCCGCGTTCATCGTCGCACTGGTGTTCATCTACCTGCTGCTGGTCGCCTACTACCAGTCGTTCATGCTTCCGGTGATCGTGATGGGTGCGATCCCGCTCACCCTGGTCGGGATCTTCCCGGGCCACTGGCTGTTCGACATGCCCTTCAACGCCACGTCGATGATCGGCTTCATCGCACTGGCGGGGATCGTGGTGCGCAACTCGCTGCTGCTGATCGACTTCATCCTCGATTACCGGAAGGAAGGTTACGGCCTGATGGAATCGGTGCTCGAAGCCGGTGCCGTGCGGTTCCGTCCGATCCTGCTGACCGCCCTGGCGATCATGTTTGGCTCGGCGATCATGCTTACCGATCCGGTTTTCGGCGGCCTGGCCGTCTCGCTGATCTTCGGTACCTTCGCCTCCACGATGCTGACGCTGCTGGTGATCCCGATCATGTACTACTTCTGGCAGCTCGATCAGCAGATCAAGGCCGAGAAGCGGGCACGCAAGGCCGATAACGCCGCCTGACGCGGATCGCTCCGTAGCATCACAAGAAAAGAGCGGCCACCTGTCTCCAGGTGGCCGCTTTTCTTTTGCTCATGGGTACTGACGGAAAAGCCCGGATCGCCAAGCAATCTGGCTGGAGGCGCGTCCCGGCCCGAAATCCAGCCGGTCAACTGTCTCGATTCGACGGGACACCCCTTCTCCAGTGGAGGATCAGTCGGGTATGGCACCCTTCGACGAGATCGCGCGGGCCGCCAGCTCGCGCCCGTCCCGAACGAGCTGGGCAAGCAGAACGTTCACGAGTTCCTGCGTCCCCCGTGCATAGTGTGCTGCATCGTTTTGATCGATTTCGACCTGCTCGTTGAACACCATCGAGTGGACCAGTACCCGCTCGGCCGCGCGCGACCAACTGCAGGCCACCCTCACTTCCACCCGCCCCGCGTCTGCCTCGATGACGTGTTCGAGACGGTTGATCTCGCAATACAGGCCCAGATCGGCGGGCACTCGTGCCCCGCCCCGGACCACCCCGCGCACCCATGGCTGGGCGGTAAGCGTCTCGTCTATGACCTCGTTGAGCATCACGGCCGGCGAAGCAGCCCAGCGGTTGTCCCGGTAGTACGCGATCGACTGCTGATCGGTGCTGTAGGCCATGTCGCGGCGGTCGATGCCGCTGGCAGCTCGCGTCTCGACCAGGCGCAGCACCACGCGACGGTCGTCGGCAAGCGGCGCGCTCGTTTCACCGGCAGGCAGGAAACGCCACTGTCCCGGCTCCTGGCCGCGCTCCGGCAGGGAGGCACAACCCGCCATGACGGCCCCGACCAGGATCAGCGCCGATCCGCCAACGAACCGGACCGAATTCCGTGTGGGAACAGAAGGTTGGGCAACAGTATTCACATCATGACTCATCATTTCGTTTCAGCGTTCCTCTCCCGGCCCGGGAGGACGTTCGGTGCCGCCGAAGAACACGCGAGAAGGGTCTTCGTCCAGCGTCGAGGTGAATGCCGACAGTCGGCGCGAGAGCTCGCGCACGTCCCGGATCAAAAGGCTGATGTCGGGCAGTGTCTGGCGCGAGATCTCCTCCGCCGCCTGCTCACCCGCCGAGCTGAAGCGCACGGTCGCCTCGGTCGCCTGGGCGACATCATCGGCGGCTGCCTCGAACGTGTCCATGGTGCCGGAGACCCGGATGATCGCCCGGTCGAGAGCATCGAGCGTCGATTGTGCCCGGGAGACGAGTTCGGCGCCTCCGGCGGTCATCTCGGCGGTGTTCTCGGCCGTTCGCGAGGCATTGCGGACCAGCGCCTGCAATTGCTCCCTTTCCTCGGCCAGTGCAGTCGATAGCTGGTTGAGGTTGGTCAGGGTCTGCTCCAGTGCCACGAGGTTCTCCTCGGAGAAGACCCGGTCGAACCGCTCACTGATGTTCACCACCTGCACCATCGCTTCGTTGATGCCGCCTTCCAGCTTGGAAAACAGGGACGGTTCATAGGGGATCTCGGGGCAGCACTGCCCCTCGGCCGCCTTCAGGCGCTCCCCCACCGCCCCACCCTTGAGGTTCAGCACACTCAGGCCGGTGACCCCCTGCAACTGCAGTCGTGCGGTGGTATCGCTACGGATCGGCACCGTCGACTCGATCATCACGTCGATGCGGATCTTCTCGGGATTCTCGCGATCGATACGGATTGCGTCGACGTAACCGACATCCACGCCGTTGTAGTAGACGTTGCTGTTGCTGTTCAACCCGGTCACGCTGTCCGTGGCGTACACGACGTAGGGCGTGTACTGCCGGGCCGATCCGCCCGTGTACAACCACCACGCGGTCACCAGGCCGGCGGCGAAGAGGATCAGCACGAACAGGCCGACGACGCTGTAATTGATCCTGGATTCCATATGTTTCCCGTATTGACCTATCTCGAGCTCTCGGCCAGTTTTGCGTAGCTCTCGGAGCGCTCCCCACGAAAATAGGCCTGAAGCTCCGGTTCGTCACGTCGGGCGAGCGCCGCGGCGGGCTCGAACGCCAGCACGCGCTTGCGGGCGAGGAATGCGACCAGGTCGGAACCCCGCCAGATCGAATCGAGATCGTGGGTCGCCTGCAGGACCGTCAGCCCGAGCGAGTCACTCAGCTCCCGGATCAGTTGATCGAAAGCGGCCGCCGAGATGGGGTCCAGCCCGGAGGTCGGCTCATCGAGCACCAGAAGCCGCGGATCGAGGGCCAGCGCCCGTGCCAGTGCCGCGCGCTTGACCATGCCGCCGGACAACTCGACGGGGTACTTGCCGGCGGCATCGGCCGGCAGACCGGCCAGCAGCACCTTGCTCATGGCCAAATCCTCGAGCCACGTTCCGCAAATGCGGGTGTGCTCGCGGATCGGGAGCATGACGTTCTCCAACACCGTCAGTGCCGTGAACAGCGCCCCACCCTGGAACAGCAGGCCGATGCGGCGACGCAGGCGGCGGCGGGCCTCCTCTCCCATGTCGCTGACATCCCTGCCGAACAACTCCACCCGCCCGGCATTCGGTTCGCGCAGCAGGCTCAGGGTGCGCAGCAGCACGGTCTTGCCGCTGCCCGACCCACCGACGAGCGCAACGATGCGACCGGCCGGTATCTCGAGATCCAGGTCCTCATGCACGCAGGTCTTCCCGAAACAGTTGCGTATGCCCGTCAGTCGGACAATCGGGCCTTCGCGGGAGGCTGATTTTTCTGTCTCGTTCACGACCGCCTCCCTAGTAGCCCATGAGGTTGAACAGCACGGAGAAAAGCGCGTCGATGACGATCACCAGGAAGATGGCCTGCACCACGCTGACCGTCGTCGCCCGGCCGACCGCCAACGCGCTCCCTGACACGCGCATGCCCTGCATGCAGCCGATTAGCGCGATCACGACGGCGAATACCGGCGTC
The DNA here is from genome assembly GCF_041687595.1 of Guyparkeria sp. Taxonomy (NCBI): domain Bacteria; kingdom Pseudomonadati; phylum Pseudomonadota; class Gammaproteobacteria; order Chromatiales; family Thioalkalibacteraceae; genus Guyparkeria; species Guyparkeria sp. The sequence goes on from NZ_JAWLBP010000001.1 coordinate 70,361, forward strand.
TTGACCAGACCCAACATCAGTGTAGTCAGGTCGACCACCTCGGGAACCCGGTCCATGTAGACCGTGAAACCGATATCGAAACGATAGGCCGCGACAACCGCCCCGCCCAGCAACCCGAGGAGATTGGCGAACACGGTCAGCAACGGCATTACCACCACCAGCGCTATCACCTTGGGCAGGATCAGCATGTCGAACGGCGAAATGCCGATCGCGCGGAGCGCGTCGATTTCCTCGGTAATCCGCATGGTGCCGAGTTGCGCCGTGTACGACGAGCCGGTCCGCCCAGCGACGATAATCGCCGCCAGCAGGGGCCCCATCTCGCGGAGCGTGATGATCGACACCAGGTCGACGATCAACACGTTGGCCCCGTATTCAGACAGGGCCGCCCCACCCTGATAGGCCATCACCATGCCGATCAGGAACGACAGCAGGCCGACGATGCCCAGCGCCCGCAGACCGGCGGCCTCGATTTCGGCGATCACCTCGCGCCAACGAACGCGCCACGGCAAGAACAGCACTCGCCCACCGCGCACGGCCAGTTCCCCGATGAATGCGAGAAAGGCGTTCGTCTCCACGAGCTTGCCCACTGTCCCGCGTCCGATCGCCGCAAGCCACCCATCCCGATGGGGCGCGGATCGGTCCCGCGGGGGCAGTTTCTCGCGCACCAGGCGAATCAGCCGAACCTGCTCATCGGGGAGGGAGTCGATATCGACTTCGCGCCCCTCCGTCTCGAGTCCGTCGACCAGCCGCGCGATCACCAAGGCCCCGGCACTGTCCATCTCCTCGGGCGATCCGACCAGGCGGACGGCCGTACCTTCCCCGCCCAAGGCGGGCAGCCGCTGAGCAGGCTGCTCGAGCCAGTCACCCGAGTCGGGAAGCGCTTGGAGCGTCCACCGCCCCGCCACACGGATGGCCGGAATAGCCCCCTCGACACGCTCGAGCTCAAGGGTCGGCGCGTGTCCCGAACGCTCGTCCTCGGGGAGAGCGCGGGAGGGTCGTTCCGTGTTGCTGCTCTGCGGTCCGCTCGCCGGCATGGTTCGCTGCACTCAGGGGGGGTGGTCGGGCAGGCCTTCGCCGACGGGCGCAGACAGCTGCCGTGACCTTCAGGTTAGGTGCAATCGCTACCGGATTCCATCCCGGAGCCCCTCGGGGCCGTCGCGGCCTCATGTCAGGCGCGGGGATTCCTCATCCCGAACGCCAGAACCCGGCCGGGCTGTTAGAATGTCGCCCCATTTCCGACGGGGTCCCGGTTGTCCGCGCGACACCTTGCCCCGCATGACCGAGACGAGAGGCTTTCCCATGGAAAAACAGCGCTTGCAGAAGGTTCTGGCCGCCATGGGACTCGGTTCCCGGCGGCGGATCGAAGGCTGGATCAGCGAAGGGCGGGTTCGGGTCAACGGCCAGACCGCCTCGCTGGGCGACCAGGCAGGTCCCGGCGATGCCATCGAGGTGGACGGCAAGCGGGTCGTGGTCCCCGACGTGCGACCGGTTCGCCGCGTGCTGATCTACCACAAGCCCGAGGGGCAGATCACCGCCAACCACGACCCCGAAGGCCGGCCGACCGTCGCCGAGAATCTCCCGCCGATCACGGAAGGCCGCTGGATCACCGTCGGGCGCCTGGACTTCAACACCAGCGGCCTGTTGCTGGTCACCAACGACGGTGAACTGGCCAACCGCCTGATGCATCCGAGCTACCAGATCGAGCGTACCTACGCCGTGCGCGTGCTGGGCGGGCTCGACGACGAACAGCAGAACCGGCTGATCGAGGGCGTGGAACTCGAGGACGGCCAGGCAAGTTTCACGCGACTCGCCGATGCCGGCGGCCAGGGGGCAAACCACTGGTACCACGTCACCCTGCACGAGGGGCGAAACCGCGAGGTCCGGCGCATGATCGAGGCGGTCGGGGGGCAAGTCTCCCGCCTGATCCGGATCAGCTACGCCGGCGTGACGCTGCCGCCGCGCCTGCGGCCCGGCAAGATCCAGGAACTTCCGCCCGAGACCGAAGGCGCACTGGCCGAGCTGGTGGGGCTCAAACCGGAAACTCGCCACAAGACCCTCGGGCGACACGACGCGCGCCGGGCGCACAAGCCCTTCAAGGCCGGCAAGCCGGCCCGGGCGGCCCAAAAGCGCCCCTCCCGTCGCGACGGCAAGGGCCCGGAGGTCCATTCACTCAAGCGCGACACCACAATCCGGTCCCGCAAATCGCGCAACCGGCCCGAACGCGGCACAGGCGGCAAGCGCGGCGGGACTCGCTGAGCCGAAACCCCCGGCTCCTGCGACCTCACGCCGTGGCCTCGGCTCGGCCCCTGCACCCTCATTCAAACCGGGGGTCCTTGAGACCGGGGCGAAAGACACCAATACTCGGAACATCATGCAAGAAGAACGCACCAACCTGACAAACCAGTTGCTCATCGCCATGCCCACGCTGGAGGACCCGAACTTCAGCCACAGCGTGACCTACGTCTGCGAGGACAACGACGACGGGGTCATGGGCATCACTGTCAACCGGCCGCTCGATCTGAACCTCGGCGACATCTTCGACCACATGAAGATCACCTGCACCGATCCCGAGGTCCGGGCCCGACCCGTGTTCATGGGCGGGCCGATCGACCTCGAGCGCGGCTTCGTGCTGCATGCTCCCCACGGTGGCTGGGACTCGACCCTCGAGGTCACCGACCGCATCGGCCTGACCACCTCCAAGGACATCCTGCAGGCACTGGCCGATGGCGCGGGCCCCTCGCGGGTGATCGTCGCGCTGGGCTACTCCGGCTGGAGCCGCGAGCAGATGGACAGCGAGATGGCCGAGAACAGCTGGCTGAACGTCGAGGCCACCGAGGAAATCCTGTTCGAGCAACCGGTCGAGGAGCGCTGGACCACGGCGGCACGGCAACTGGGGATCGACATCAACCTGCTCTCCGGCGAGGCCGGACACGCCTGATGACCGGGCCGGCGGCAAGCGTCGAACGCGTGCTCGGCTTCGACTATGGCGAATGGCGCATCGGCGTGGCCGTCGGCGACCGGCGCATCGGCAACGGTCGGCCGCTGACTACCCTGCACAACCGAAATGCCGACCAGATCGATTGGCAAGCCGTAGAGGCGCTGGTCGAGGACTGGCAGCCCGACGCCCTGGTGCTCGGCTGGCCCATCGACGACGCGGGACGGTGCTACCCGATCGCCGCGGCCATCCGCCGCTTCGGCAACCGGCTCCGCGAACGGACGGGTCGGCCGGTATTCGTCGTCGACGAGCGGCTGAGCTCCGAGCAGGCCGCCGAGCGTCTCGGTCGCCGGGCGATCGACCGCGACAAGGGCCGGCTCGACGCCATGGCGGCGGCGGTCATCCTCGACACGTTCCTGGAGCAACCCGACGCCCGCTCGATCGAGACGGTGCCCCGCAGCGAGGTAATGGAGAACCTCGTAGGCAGGTGAACGGCGGGGCACGACTTTCGGCGGCACGAACCGCTCCGTGGTGCCGCCCTCGACTGCTAGAATGCGGCCTGACCGGGCCGGAAGGGCCCTTAACCACAGAAACCGCGAGACGCCCTCGGAATGACACAGACCGACCGCCTGCAGCCGGCGAACACCGCGATCGAGTACCTGGAGACGCAGATCCGCGCCTCGCTGGACCGGGGCGAACTGGACAACCCGCTCATCGTCGGCATCCATACCGGCGGCGTCTGGGTCGCCGACGCCCTGCACCGGGCACTGGACTGCCGTGACCCGCTGGGCCGTCTGAACATCACCTTCTATCGTGATGATTTCAATACGCTAGGCCTGCATCCGCAGGTGAGCCCCTCCGATCTGCCGTTCGCCGTGGAGGATCGCGATATCATCCTCGTCGATGACGTGCTGTTCACCGGACGCACGGTGCGCGCGGCGATGAACGAGCTGTTCGACTACGGACGCCCGCGCCGGATCGCCCTGGCGGTCCTCTACCAGCGCAATGGCCGGGAGCTGCCCGTCTGCGCGGACTGGATCGGCCAGGAACTCGAGCTCGGCGACGACGAGCAGATCCACGTGGATGGCCCCGACCCGATGACCGCCCGCATCGTCACGAGCAAGGAAGCCCAGGAGAGCTGAACACCATGGCCGTCAAGTTCGTTCGACCGAAGATCCCGAAATTCGCTCCCGATCCCTGGGCAATCCAGTTCGACGACCAGGGGCGCCTGCGGCACCTTCTCACCATCGAGGGCCTGGGCCCGGAATGGATCACGCGCATTCTCGACACCGCCGAAGGCTTTGTCTCGGTGACCGACCGCGAGATCAAGAAAGTGCCTCTGCTGCGCGGGCGCACGGTGGTCAACCTGTTCTTCGAGGCGTCGACCCGTACGCGCACTACCTTCGAACTCGCCGCCAAGCGCCTGTCGGCCGACGTGCTGAATCTCAACCTGGCCACGTCCGCGACCAAGAAGGGCGAAAGCCTGCTCGACACCCTGCACAACATCGAGGCGATGCAGGCGGACATGTTCGTCATCCGTCACGAGGAATCGGGCGCGGCCCACTTCATCGCCCGGCACGTTGCCCCCCATGTCTCGGTGCTCAATGCCGGCGACGGCTGGCACTCGCATCCCACCCAGGCGCTGCTCGACGCCTTCACGGTGCGCCGGCACAAGGGCGACTTCACCCCGCTGCGGATCGCGATCGTGGGCGATATTCGTCACTCGCGAGTCGCCCGCTCGCAGATGCACGTGTTCAACTCGCTCAACGTCGGGGAACTGCGGGTGATCGCCCCGCGCACCCTGCTCCCCACTGACGTGGACAAGCTCGGCGTGCGGGTCTTCCACGACATGCGCGAGGGCCTGAAGGACGTGGACGTGATCATCATGCTGCGCCTGCAGCGCGAGCGCATGGAGTCGGGCCTTCTGCCCAGCGAGGAGGAGTACTACCGGCTCTACGGCCTGACCGAGGAGAAGCTCGGCTGGGCGAAACCGGATGCCATCGTGATGCACCCGGGGCCCGCCAACCGGGGGGTGGAAATCGAGTCGTCCGTCGCCGACGGGCCGCAGTCGGTCATCCTGGAACAGGTATCCAACGGCATCGGTGTGCGCATGGCGGTAATGAGCCTGTGCATGAGTGCCAGTGCCACGGGGGAAGCATGAAGGACGCACCACGTAATCTCGGCATCGACTACGACCCGGTGCGCCACCCGGAAGGCTGCCGCCCGGGCATCGACTGCGCCCACTGGGTGATCCGTGGCGCACGGCTGCTCGACCCGGCCTCGGGCCTCGACCGCGTCGACGACCTCTACCTCGCCGACGGGCGCATCGTCGCGATCGGCGAGGCCCCGGGCGACTGGCCGGGCGACCATGCCGAACACGTCTGCGCCTCGGGCCACTGGCTGATCCCCGGCGTGATTGACGGCTGGGCACGGCTGCGCGAGCCGGGCCTGGAGCACAAGGCCAGCATCGCCACGGAGAGCGCCGCTGCCGTGGCCGGCGGCATCACCACCCTCGTGATGCCGCCCGATACCTCGCCCGTGCTCGACACCGTGGCCGTCGCCCGCTACATCAAGCGCCGCGCCCAGCTCGCCGGGCGGGCCCGCGTGGTGGCCATCGGTGCGATGACCCAGCAGCTCGGCGGTGAACTGCTCGCCGAGATGGCCACCCTCGACGAGGGTGGCTGCGTGGCCGTGTCCAATGCCCATTACCCGTTCGCGGACCTGCGTCTGATGCGCCGGGCGCTGGAGTACGCGGCGACTTTCGACCTGCAGGTGCTGATCCAACCACTCGACCCGTCGCTTGCCGCACGCGGTTGCGCCCACGACGGTGCCGTAGCCACGCGTCTCGGCCTGCCGGGACTGCCGGTCTCGGCCGAGACCGCCCCGCTGGCGCAACTGATCGCCATGATCAGCGAGACCGGGGCCCGGGTTCACATCCCGATGCTCTCCTCGGCCGAGGCGGTGCGGCTGGTCGAACGGGCACGGGCCGACGGCCTGCCGATCACCGCCGGCGTCACCGCCCACCACCTGTGGCTCACCGAGATGGACACCGACGCCCTGGACCCCAACAGCCACGTGATCCCGCCGCTGCGCACGATCCGTGACCGTGATGCCCTGCGTCGCGGCCTGGCCGAGGGCGTGATCGACACGGTCGTCTCGGACCACCAGCCGCACGAGCCGGACGCCAAGCTCGCCCCCTTCCCGGCCACCGAGCCGGGCGTCTCGGGCCTGGAATCCCTGCTGCCGCTGGTCCTCAAGCTGGCCGACGAGGGCGAGATCAGCCTCGAGCGGGCCCTGTCGGCGGTCACCCGCAACCCGGCAGCCCTGTACAACCTCAACGACGCCGGCTCACTGGCCGTCGGTCAGCGAGCCGACCTGGCCCTCATCGACCCGGACGCGATGTGGAGTCTCGACGAGGTAGGCATGCAGTCGGCAGGCGAGAACTGCCCGTTCACGGGCTGGGACTTCGGCCACCAGGTAACGGCGACCTGGGTCAACGGGCGACGGGTCTTCCTGCGCGAGGAATGAGCCCTTCGGCTGCGAGCCGGTCGACCACCGTGGCGGGCCTTGGGCTCAACGCTCGCCTTCGAGCAGGCGACGGATGATCTCTCCGGCCACCATGTGGCCAAAGAGGTTGGGCAGATAGCTGATAGTGCCGTTGACCGCCCGCGGCTGGCTGCCGTCTGCAGTCGGTTCGTGCGGGGCGGGCTTGCGCGGCATCTCCTTGGAATAGACCACCGGGAAGTCGGTCGGGGCACCGGCCTTGCGCAGGCGCCGACGCAGCACCCGCGCCAACCCGCAGCCGTGCACGTCGTCGAGTTTTGCCACCCGCATCAGGCGCGGATCGATGCGGTTGCCTGCCCCCAGGGCCGTGAAGCTACCCCGCCCCTGTTCCCGCGCCACCGCCAGCAGACGCGCCTTGACGGCGATCGAGTCGATGCAGTCGGCGACGAAGTCGGGCTGGTGCTCCGCGAGAAAGCCTTCCACCCCCGAGACGTCCAGGAACGTCGGGCAGGCGACCAGCTCGACGTCGCTCCGGATCGACGCCAGCCGCTCGGCGGCCACCTCGGCCTTGGACCGCCCCAGGACCGGCCGGGTGGCAAGGAGCTGACGGTTGAGGTTCGAGGCCACGAAGTGGTCGTGATCGAGCAGCAACAGCCTGCCGACACCGGCCCGCGCGAGCGACTCGGCGCAGGCACCACCCACCCCGCCGAGCCCGGCGACCAGCACGGTCGTCCCTCTCAGGCGCTGCAGCCCCTCCTGGTGGATCAGGAGTTCGGTTCGCTCGTCGACGGCGTTGTTCTTGTGCACGGAAGGCCTCCTGTCTTGGGTGGGCGCATTGTACCCAAACGCACCCGGCCGGATTTCATGCCCCGGCGCAATCGGCGGGCAGGCCGAACAGTCGGGCCGTGTTCCCGTCGATCACCGCGGCCAGTTCGCCGATCTCCATGTCGCGCAGGCGCGCCAGCGCATCCAGGTTCTCCGGAAGGTAACCGGGCAGATTGCGCTCGCCCCGATGGGCGTGTCCCGGTTGGTTGGGCGCGTCGGTCTCCAGCACCAGGGCCTCGAGCGGCAGCTGCCGGATCATACGGTGAACCCGGTGCGCCCCGGGATGGGTGACCGCCCCGCCGACACCGATGAAGAAGCCCTCGTCGATGAACTGCTTGGCCTGCTGGACCGAACCGACGAAGCCGTGCACGACGCCGCCGGCATGACGGTGCCGCCGCAGCCAGTAGAGCAGCCGGTCGGCCGACTTGCGTTCGTGAAGGATCACCGGCAGACCATGCGCCCCGGCCCAGTCGAGCTGGGCGACGAACAGCGCGTTCTGCCGATCGGGCTCGACGTCCGCGGCGAAGTCGAGCCCGACCTCGCCGACGGCCACCATTGCCGGCTCGTCACACGGCGTTTCCTCGCCGAGCCAGAGCCGATCGAGCGCAGCGATCGCCGTTTCCGGATCCACCCGGTCGGCCCACCACGGGTGGCTACCGAACGCCGGCAGCACCGGCAACCCCTCGGCGCGCACGGTGTCCATCGCCTGTCGCTGGGCGGGAAAATCCTCCGGCGAAACCCCCACGGCCACCAGGCGCTCGACACCATGTTCCAGGGCGTGCCTCGCGACCTTGCCCAGATCGCCGGCAAAAACCTTGGCCTCGAGGTGGCAGTGCGTATCGGTCAGCGGCACGGGACATCTCCTCCAGGGTCGTCTACTCGATCGCAGACAAGCATACGCGAGACGAACCGTGTATCCCGCCGCCTCTCACGAGGTACAATCTGCTTATGCCGACGACGGGCCGACGGCGGAACGCATCAGCCCGCACCGAACCAATGGAACCGCCGGTGCCCCGGGCCGTCGAAGCGTCAGAACGGTGCCGCCGCGCACTGTCGCTACGGCCGACCGGATGTCGGCACCGACCTGGGAGAAACGGATGACCGAACCTGCCCGACCCGTCCACGAGGGCTGGACCCTTCACCCGCGGCTGCTGCTCGACAGCATCCCGATCGTCGAACACGACGACATCCAGTTCCGTCTGGTCAACGATCGCCGGTTCGTCTGGGTTCTCGTGATCCCGATGCATCCCGGCGCGGAACAGCTCCACCGTCTGCCGCCAAAGATGCGCGAGAACGCGCTCCGATGGGTCGACGCCACCTGCGCCACCCTCGACGAAGTCTATGACCCGGAGCGGGTGAACGTGGCCGCGATCGGCAACGTCGTCGAGCAACTGCACATCCATTGTGTCGCCCGTTTCTCCGATGACCCGGCCTGGCCCGGGGTCGTCTGGGGATTCGGCGAACGCGAGCCGGCCGAACCCCTCGAACTGCTCGGTCGGGTCCGGCGAATTGCCGCTGGACTCGCGAACAGGCATGGGCGACACTCGTAATCTGTTTCATCCGGACCCCGATCTGCCAGGACGGCAAGATAACGTGCCGCTGCCGTCAATCCGACGACCGGACAACGACTGACAAGGAACCAGGACGACCCGAATGAGATTGCTCCCCCTCTCGCTGCAATTCCTGATTTTCATCGGCATCCAGCTGGCCCTGAGCCTCGGACTGGTGTTCTACCTGGGCAACCTCGCCCAATCGAACTACGACACCTTTGCCGAGGCCAGCCGGGGCTTCGTGGAGACGCAGAAGACCATCGAGGACATCCGCAGCGACTACGCCGTGGTCGCCGCCCGGGTCGAGAGCGAGACCGCGGCCTTCTCGCCGGGCGAACGCCGTGATGTCACTGAACTCTCCAGCGAACTCAAGCAGATCGCCGCCACCGCCAGGAACAGCGTGGCGCTGTCCTCCCTGCGCGAGAACCAGCCCGAAGCCATCCAGGGCTTCGCCTCCGCCGTCGACCATCAGGCCGCCAGCCTTATCGCTGCCTCGCAGGAAGTGCCCGCGGCCGACGAGCGGCGCGTGGCCCACATACAGGAACGGCTGGCCGAGGAACGAGCCGCCGTGATGACGGCCGGCTTCGGCCGACTGATCGACGCGGCCAACCGTGAACTCGAGAGCACCATGCGCGCCATCCGCAGCGCCAACTCGGCGGTCATCGGCAACTACCAGATGATCCTGATCGTGTTCGTGGCCCTCCAGGCCCTGCTGCTCGCGGTCGTGCTCTGGCTCGTCAACCGGCAGATCCGGCAACTGGCCGACGTCACCGAGCGGATCGTAGCCGGCGAGGCCACCACCACCGGCAAGCAGCACAAGCGTCACGATCAGCTCGGACGCATCGCCCGTGCCGTGCACCAGTTCCGCAGTTCGGTCGTCGCCCTGTCGAACTCCCGCGAGCAGCTCCAGGCGATACTCAAGAAGCACGACAAGGAATCGCTGAGCCGCCGCCAGGCCGAGGACTCCCTGCGCCTGACAGCCTCCGTGTTCGACGAGGTCCAGGAGGCCGTGCTGGTCACCGACGTCCAGGGTTACGTCACGCGCGCCAACCCGGCCGCGGAGAAGCTCCTCGACCTGAACGCCTCGGACCTCGGCAAGCGGCCGCTGCTCGAGATCCTGCTGGCCCAGCCCGCCCGGGTCGTCGCCCCCATCTGGCGACACGTCCTGGAGAAAGGCGAATGGCGCAGCGAAATCGAATTCACGAGGGAATCGGACGGCAAGGCTCTCGTGGCGCTGGTCTCCATCCGCCTGGTAGGCGAACCGCGGGAGAAGCGCGGCCACGTGATCGTCGTGATCAACGATCACACCGATATCCGCGCCCGGGAACGCGAGATCATTTCCCTGGCCCGCGAGGACGTGGTCACCGGGCTACTCAACCGGGGCTTTTTCGTCCAGCAGGTCGACGACCGCATCCACGCCCAACCCGAGCAGCCCTTCGCCATGATCGCCGTCGGCCTGGACCGCTTCACCTCGTTCAACGAGGCACTGGGCCGGCGCTTCGGCGATCGCATCCTCAAGGCGATGGCCGAACGCCTGGAAAAGCTGACCGAGCCGGCAAGCCTGCTCGCACGCATCGATGGCGATACCTTCGGCTTCCTGGTCTTCGCCGAGAATGCCAGCGATCTCGATGCCATCGCGGCCCAGGCCATGAAGCGCTGCCAAGCCGAGATCACCCGGGAACTCGAGCTGGCCGGCTACCGCCTGGACATCCGCGCGAGCGTGACCTCCGCCGACTACCCGGACGAGGGGAAGAACGCCGAGGACCTGCTGCGGATCATCGACAATGGCCTGTCGCAGGCCAAGGCCAGCGGTGGCAACGCCATCGTCGGTCACGCCGAAGGGCATACCCAGGCGGCGCAGCGCCGTTTCGAGCTGACCCAGGCGCTGGGCAAGGCGCTCGGCAACCGCGAGATGCGGGTCTACTACCAGCCCCAGGTGGCACTCGGCACCGGCGCCACGCTCGGCTTCGAGGCCCTGATGCGCTGGCGCTACCGGGGCGAGTGGATCTCGCCGAACGAGTTCATCCCGCTGGCAGAGGAACACAACCTGATCGGTGAGCTGACCGAGTGGGCACTGTCCCATGCCTGCCGCCGAATCGCCGACTGGCAGCGCCAGGCCGGCCAGGAACTGACCATCTCGATCAACCTGCCGCCGCAACTGCTGCTGCTCGACAAGATCGACCAGCAACTCGAGGGGCTGGCCCGCTCGGCCGACCTGCCGACGTCCTCCGTCGTGCTGGAGATCACCGAAAGCGACTTCGGCAAGGATCCCAGCCTGCTGGTGGAACAGCTCCACCGGCTGGCGATGCGCGGCTTCTCCATCGCGATCGACGACTTCGGCACGGGGCATTCCTCGCTGGCCTACTTGAACAGCCTGCCGATCAGCAAGCTCAAGATCGACAAGCGATTCGTCGACGACATCGTCACCAGCGAGGACGCCCGCAAGCTCTTCGGCTCGATCCTCGCCATGGCCGAGCAACTCGAGTTCGAGATCGTGGTCGAGGGCGTCGAGACCGAGCAGCAGCTCGTCGAGCTGCGCAAGTTCGGCAGCCGCCTGCAGGTGCAGGGCTTCGTCTTCTCCCGTCCCTTCGACGAGGACTACTGGGACGGCGAGTTCATGCACGGCAAGCCGGGCAATTACCCGGTACCCAACATTCAACCCCAGCGCTCCCCGACGCAAACGGCCGGCAACTGATCGCCGGCCGGGTCATCGAGCAATACCGGGCCCGTCGGCCCGGGCCCGCGTCGGCTCAGTGCGCCTCGTCCCAGCTCTCGCCGATGCCGATGCCCACTTCCAACGGTACCTTCAGGGAGGCGGCGGCGATCATCGTCTCCTCGATCTCGCGGGCCAGCGACTCGGCCTCGTCCATAGGGACCTCGAAGATCAGCTCGTCGTGCACCTGGATGATCATCCGCGCCCTTCCGGTCGACACCACGCTCTCGTGCAGTGACAGCATCGCCCGCTTGATGATGTCCGCCGCGGTGCCCTGCATCGGGGCGTTGATGGCCGTTCGCTCGGCATACTGGCGACGCTGGTTGTTGCGGCTCTTCAGTTCCGGCAGGTACAGCCGCCGGCCGAACACCGTCTCGACATAGCCTCGCTCGTGGGCCCGCTCGCGGGTCTCGTCCATGTAGCGGGCCACGCCGGGGTAGCGGGCGAAGTAGCGCCCGATGTAGTCCTGCGCCTCCGCGCGCCCCACTCCGATCTGGCGGGCCAGCCCGAAGGCGGACATGCCGTAGATCAGGCCGAAGTTGATCGCCTTGGCCGCACGGCGCTGCTCATCGGTGACCTCGCCCCCGTCGGCGAACACCTCGCGGGCGGTGGCCCGGTGGATGTCCTCGCCGCGCTCGAAGGCCTTCAGCAGCCCCTCGTCCCCGGACAGGTGCGCCATGATGCGCAGCTCGATCTGCGAGTAGTCGGCCGATATCAGCCGGTGTCCCGGATCGGCGACGAACGCCTTGCGGATCCGCCGGCCCTCCTCCGTGCGCACCGGGATGTTCTGCAGGTTGGGATTGGACGAGGACAGACGCCCGGTGGCGGTGACCGCCTGGTGGAACATGCTGTGCACCCGGCCCGTATCCGGGTCGATCCGCTCGGGAAGCCGGTCGATGTAGGTGCTCTTGAGCTTGGTCAGGCTGCGGTAGTCGAGGATCATCTGCGCCAGCGGATGCTCGTCGGCCAGGGCCGACAGCGCCTCCTCGTTCGTCGACGGTTCGCCCTTGGGCGTCTTGACCTTCACCGGCAGTCCCAGGCGCTCGAACAGGATCTCCTTCAACTGCTTGGTCGACCCGAGGTTGAACTCGCACTCGGCGGTCTCGCGGGCGCGCCGCTCGATCTCGGCAATCCGCTCGGCGATCGCCGCACCCTGGGCGGCGAGCTGCTCGCTGTCGATCGCCACACCGGCCCGCTCCATGGTGAAGAGCACCGGCACCAGCGGCCGCTCGATCGTCTCGTAGACGGACATCAGCGCCGGCACCTCGGCCAGTTTCGCCCGCAGGCGATCGGCCAGTTGCAGGGTGATGTCGGCGTCCTCCGCCGCGTAGGGCGCGGCCGTCTCCAGCTCGATCCGGTCGAAAGTGAGCTGCTTGGCCCCCTTGCCGGCAATCTGCTCGAAAGTCGTGGTCTGGCGAGCGAGCTCGCGCCCGGCCAGCGTGTCCATGTCGTGGCGAGAGGCCGTCGGGTCGAGCACGTAGGATTCGAGCATGCTGTCGTCCACCAGCCCGCGCAGTCTGATGCCGTGGTTGGCCAGCGCGTGCATGTCGAACTTGGCGTTCTGCAGGATCTTGGTCGGCCGCTCGTCCTCGAGCCAGTCGCGCATCCGTTCGAGCACCGTCTCGCGCTCGAGCTGGCCCGCGATCCGACGCCCCTCGGCGTCCACATGCGCCAGCGGCACGTAGGCCGCCTCGTGCGGTTCGATAGCGAACGAGAGCCCCACCACCTGCATCTGCATGGGCTCGAGCGAATCGGTCTCGGTGTCGATCGCGACCCTCGGGGCCTCGCGCAGTCGCTCCAGCCAGCGTGCCAGCGCGTCGGCATCGGTGACCGTCTCGTATTCGACCTCCGGATTCGCGGCCGCGTCACCCGGCTCGCCATCGCCTCCCGGCACGTCCTGCTCGCCGAACCAGCGGCGCAGGGTATTCAACCCGTAGCGATCGGCCATGGCGAGCCCCGTCTGCACGTCGGGCTCCTCGATCACCAGCTCGCCGAGCTTGACCGGCAGCTCGCAGTCGGTACGGATCGTCACCAGGTGCCGGCCGACGGGCAGGAAGTCGAGCGAGTCGCGCAGCGACTGGCCCACCTTGCCCTTGATCTCGTCGGCGTGCGCGATGATCCCGTCGAGCGAACCGTACTGGTTCAGCCACTTGGCGGCGGTTTTCGGCCCGCAGCCCGGCACGCCGGGGATGTTGTCGACGCTGTCGCCGACCAGGGCGAGGTAGTCGATGAACTGCTCGGGCCGGATGCCGTATCGTTCGACCACCGCATCGACGTCGGTGGTCTTGTTGCTCATGGTGTTGACCAGGGTCACGCCAGGGGCCACCAGTTGCGCAAAGTCCTTGTCGGCCGTGGCTACGATCACTTCCTCGTTGTTCTCGCGGGCCTCGTGCATCAGCGTACCGATGACGTCGTCGGCCTCCACGCCCTCGATACACAGCAGCGGGAATCCCAGCGCGCGCACCAATGCGTGCACCGGCTCGATCTGCACGCGCAGGTCGTCGGGCAGCGGGGGTCGGTGTGCCTTGTACTCGGGGTAGATGTCGTCGCGGAAGGTCTTGCCCGGGGCGTCGAACACCACGGCCATGTGGCTGGGATCGGCCTCCCGGCGCAGCTTGAGCAGCATGTTGATCACGCCGTGGATCGCGCCGGTGGGCGTGCCGTCGGGGGCGTTCAGCGGCGGCAGGGCGTGAAAGGCTCGGAACAGGAACGAACTGCCGTCGACAAGAATCACGGGCCCGTTGCGATCGGTCATGGTAGGATTTGCCCCTTTGAAACCGTGGGTTGGAAAAGCCGAGCGCAAGTCCGGGCGCGGCTTGCCGGCCATTGCCGGAACCCACCGGGGACTCGCGCAGGCGGCGTCCTTGGATGCGGATACTATGCCACAGGCGGCCAGCCGGCCGGCCCGACCACGGTTCGAACCCGATCGCGATCAGCCACCGACCATGAGCAGAAAGCTACCCCATCACCCGACCCGGCTGGACCAGAAGCAGCGCCTCTCGCAGGAGTCGTGGAAGGTCTTCCAGATCATGGCCGAGTTCGTGCAAGGCTACGAAACGCTCGCCAGCATCGAGCCGGCGGTGAGCGTCTTCGGCTCGGCACGCTTCGACGAGGACAACCCCTGGTACGAACTGACCGTCGAGATCGGCGAGAAGCTCTCGGACGCGGGTTTCGCCGTCATCTCCGGCGGCGGGCCGGGCATCATGGAAGCGGCGAACCGCGGCGCCCAGGCCGGCGGCGCACCGAGCGTGGGCCTGAACATCGCCCTGCCCCACGAGCAGCAGGACAATCCCTACCAGGACGTCTCGCTGCACTTCCAGCACTTCTTCGCCCGCAAGGTGATGTTCGTCAAGTACGCCTCGGCCTACGTCATCGTACCCGGCGGCTTCGGCACCCTCGACGAGATGGCCGAGATCCTGACGCTGGTGCAGACGGGAAAGACGCGTCGCATCCCGATCATTCTGGTGGGCTCGTCGTTCTGGGAGGGGCTGATCGCCTGGTTCCGTGACCGGTTGCTGGCCGAGAAGACCATCAACGAGAGCGACATGGAGCTGTTCACGCTCTGCGACACGGCCGACGAAGCCATCGACGCGATCTTCGACTTCTACCGTAACCGCGGCGTGACAGCCACCGAGGAGGAGCAGGAGAAGCTCCTCGACCTGTAACGCCACCCGAACATCCTTCACAGCCAAGAGACCGTCATGTCGGTTTTCACCACAGTCGATAGCGATCAGCTCACCACTTTCCTCGACCAGTTCGACTGCGGGGAACTGGTCGAGCACAAGGGCATTGCCGCGGGCATCGAGAACACCAACTACTTCGTCACCACCACCGGCGGGCGGTACGTGCTCACCCTGTTCGAGAATCACGGTGCCGACGAGCTGCCGTTCTTTCTCGACCTGATGGCCTACCTGGCCGAACACGACATCCCCACCGCCCACCCGGTGCCCACCCGTGACGGGGCCTACCTCACCGAACTCAACGGCCGTCCGGCCGCACTGGTCCAGCGCCTGACCGGGGGATCGCTCGATCATCCCGACCCGGCTGCCTGTGCCGAGATCGGCCGGACGCTGGCCCGCTTCCACCTCGTGAGCGCCGACTTCCCCGAGTACCGCGCCCCGGACCGCGACCTGGCCTGGGCGGAAGAGACCGCTGACCAGCTCCAAGGCGCGGCGACCGACGACGAGAAGGCGCTGCTGGCCGACGAACTGGCCTTCCAGCAGGGGCAGCCCCGGGACGACCTGCCCCGCGGGGCGATCCACGCCGACCTGTTCCGCGACAACGCCCTGTTCGACGACGGACGACTGACCGGCATCATCGACCTCTACTACGCCTGCACCGACGCCTTCGCCTACGACCTGGCCGTCACCGTCAACGACTGGTGCACCGACGAGCATGGCCGCAGCCTGGCGGCCGAGCGCGATGCACTGCTGGGCGCATATCTCGCCGAACGGCCCTTCACCGCGACCGAGACCAGCGCCTGGCCGGGACTGCTGCGCGCCGCCGCCCTGCGCTTCTGGGTATCGCGCATGCAGGACAAGTACTTCCCCCGCGCCGCGGCCATGACCTACATCAAGGATCCCACGCCTTTCCGTCGCATTCTCGAGGCCCATCGCGAGACCGGTGAGGCGCTCGCCGACTGGATCGTGGACAACCAGCCGAGCGGAGTGGCCCGATGAGCGCAAGCCACGACAGATCCGCTCTCAGCCGGCTCATCGACCGGCTCGACGCGGTCAACGAGTGGACCGGACGGTTCACCGCCTGGCTGGGGCTCGTGCTCACGCTGACCGTCTTCGCCGTCGTCGCGCTGCGCTACGGCTTCAACGACAGCGACCAGTGGCTCTCCGAGTCCATCTACTACTGGTTCGCACTGATGTTCATGCTCGGCATGGGCTACACCTACCGCCACGACGGGCACGTTCGCGTCGATGTGCTGGCGCGCAAGACCTCGCCCCGGCGACGGGCCCGGATCGAGATCGTCGGGGTCATCCTGCTGCTCTGGCCGGTCTGTCTGTTCATTGCCGTCTCCAGTTTCGACTACGTGGACAATGCCTGGGCGCTCCGCGAGGGCTCGCCGGAGCCCGGCGGGATCCCGCTGCTCTACCTGCTCAAGACCCTGCTGATCATCATGCCGGCGCTGCTGTTCTGGCAGGGGCTGGTCGAGTTGCTGAGATCGGTGGCCGTGCTGCGCGGCGCGGACCCGACCGTTCCGACGCGCGGCGACGTCGAGGAGGGGATGTAGACCATGGAATGGCTTCTGCTCCTGATGGTGCTGACCGTCTTCGCCGCGCTGATGAGCGGCTTTCCGGTCGCGTTCGTCCTCGCCGGCGTCTCGCTGCTGTTCGCCGGGCTGGGCACCCTGCTCGGCCAGTTCGACAGCGGGCTCCTGTCGGCCATGCCCAATCGCCTGTTCGGCATCATGCTCAACCAGACCCTGGTGGCGGTGCCGCTGTTCGTGCTCATGGGCGTGCTCTTGGAGAAGGCCCGCGTGGCCGACGACCTGCTCGAGAACATGACCGCCCTGTTCGGTCGCCGGCCCGGTGGGCTGGGCCTGTCGATGATCCTGGTGGGCGCGATCCTCGCCGCGAGTACCGGCATCGTCGGGGCGACGGTGGTCACGCTGGGACTGATCGCCCTGCCCGTGATGCTCCGCCGCGGCTACGACCCGAAACTCGCCAGCGGCTCGGTGGCCGCCGCCGGCACCCTGGGCCAGATCATCCCGCCGTCGATCATCCTGGTACTGCTGGGCGACCAGCTCTCGAACGCCTACACGCAGGCCCAACTCGACCAGGGTATCTTCTCGCCGGAAACCGTGGCCGTGGGAGACCTGTTCAGCGGGGCCCTGATCCCGGGGCTGATCCTGGTCGCAGCCTACGCCGCCTACATCCTGTTCGTCGCCTGGCGCCAGCCCGAACGTGTCCCGGGGCTGTCGGAGGCCGAGCTGGCCCAACGCCCGCCCATCGGCCGCCTGCTGCTGGCTCTCGCCCCGCCGATCCTGCTGATCGTGCTGGTGCTCGGCTCGATCATGGGTGGCATCGCCACGCCGACCGAGGCGGCCGCGGTCGGGGCGGTGGGCGCACTGGTCCTCGCGCTCGCCAAGCGCCGACTGACCCTGCGCGTGCTCCACGAGAGCCTGACCAGCACCCTGCGGGTGACCGCAATGGTGTTCATGATCTTCATCGGCGCCTCTATCTTCTCGCTGGTCTTCCGCGGCTTCGGCGGCGACGACATCGTTCACGACCTGCTGTCCGGCCTGCCGGGCGGGGCGCTCACCGCCCTGTTGATCGTGATGGTGCTTGTGTTCCTGCTCGGCTTCATGCTGGATTTCATCGAGATCACGTTCGTGGTGGTCCCGATCGTCGCCCCGGTGCTGCTGATGATGGGCATCGACCCGATCTGGCTGGGCATCCTGCTGGCCGTGAACCTGCAGACCAGTTTCCTGACCCCGCCATTCGGCTTCTCGCTGTTCTACCTGCGCGGCGCGGCCCCGGCGAGTATCGAGACGGCCCAGATCTATCGCGGCGTGCTGCCGTTCATCGCCATACAGATCGCCGTGCTGGCCCTGCTGATCGTCTTCCCCGACCTGGTCACCGCCCTGCCGGAGGCGCTGGACGTCCGCTCCAGCCAGTGACGTCGTAATGTCTTTCGACACGCAACATCACCGACCCGCCGGTGGACTCGCCGCGATCGTCCTGCAGGGGCGCGAGGACCGGGTAGTGATCGACTTCCCGCTGGCGCTGGCGCCCATGGCGGGCGTGTCCGATTGGCCCTTCCGCCGGCTCTGCCACGAGCAGGGCGCGGGGCTGGTCTTCAACGAGATGGTCAGCAGCAAGCCGGGGCTGCGCGACACCCGCAAGAGTGAGCTGCGCCGCATCCACCCGGACGATCCCGAGCCGCGCGCCGTGCAGTTGCTGGGCAACGACCCGGACGACCTTGCCCGGGCGGCCCGCCAGGCCCACGCCGACGGGGCCCAGGTCATCGACATCAATCTCGGTTGCCCGGCGAAGAAGGTCTGCCGCAGGGCCGCCGGCTCGGCCCTGATGGCCGAACCCGACACCGTCGCCCGGCTGC
This sequence comes from Guyparkeria sp., assembly GCF_041687595.1. NCBI lineage: Bacteria > Pseudomonadati > Pseudomonadota > Gammaproteobacteria > Chromatiales > Thioalkalibacteraceae > Guyparkeria > Guyparkeria sp. The sequence goes on from NZ_JAWLBP010000001.1 coordinate 88,959, forward strand.
TCGAGGCCACGGTCGACGCCGTCCCCTGCCCGGTCACCCTGAAGATGCGCACCGGCCCGGATGCCAGCCGGAGAAATGCCCCCGAGATCGCCGCGATCGCCGAGGAGGCCGGCATCGCCATGCTCAGCATCCACGGGCGTACGCGGGAACAGAAGTACACCGGGGAGGCGGAGTACGACACCATTGCGCGCGTGGTGGCCGAGCGCGGCATCCCGGTGCTGGCCAACGGCGACATCGACTCGGTCGATCGCGCCCGGGCCGTGCTCGCCGCCACCGGGGCGGCCGGGCTCATGATCGGCCGAGCCGCCTTCGGACGCCCCTGGCTGTTCGACCAGCTGCGCGCCGGGCTCCAGGGACGGTCCGTGCCCGACGAGCCGCCCCCGCCGGCCATCCTGGCATTCGCCCGGAGGCAATTCGAGAATATTTATTCGCATTACGGAAATGTGATGGGCGTGCGCATCGCGAGAAAGCATTGGGGATGGTATTCTTCCCTTCTGCCGTTTGAAGAAGGGATGCGCAAGCAGTTCAACCGCCTGGAGACGATCGAGTCCCAGCGCCGGTGGCTTGACGAACGCGAGGCCGAACTGGCCCACGCACTGGCTTGATCTCCCATCTCGCGGCCCGACCGCACCCACGGGCTCGCCTCGGTACGGTCATCCGAACGCCGGAAACGACCGCCTCGACCCGGTTAGCCGTCCACGTCCGTGCGTGGGCCATCACCTCGATCTGAAGCACTGCAGCGTTGTGTTCATGCCATGACCTATACATCCACCTCGTCTGCCGCCTCCATGCCGGAATCCTCGCTCAACGGCACGGCCCGCAAGGCCGCCGAGTGCCATCAAGATGTGCACGAGACCATCGTCGATGCCCTCGACCTTCTCTGGGACGCCTTCGAGGAAGACCAGCCCAGCAACCTCTACCAGTTGGTCATGGGCCAGGTCGAACGCCCCCTGCTCTCGCGTGTGCTCGAGCGCTGCGACTACAACCAGAGCCGCGCCGCGGCCTGCCTGGGCATCAACCGCAGCACGCTCAGAAAGAAGCTCCGGGAACACGACCTGATCTGACCGCGGGCGATCCGACAGCCCCTCTTCCTCGCCACGAGCACCCCCTCCAGACCTCCGCTGATGGTCCCGCGCGGACATCCATACCCCCTCGCGAAAGAATCGCTTTTCAAGCTTCGAAAAACAGGTTATAACCCGCCGGAAAATCGGCTGGTCAACCCCGGGAACGGGGCGCCGGAACGAGCCCCGCAGCACGCTGGCGGCGGGTTTCCTCGTCCGAAATGGCCTGCAGGACAACCGGCGCCTCCACGCGCCCTTGCCATGACCGTCGATCGATGCCATGCGGCCACCGGACAGCCGATCCGACCGCAACGACCGTGTTGATCAAGCAGGTACAGACATGAGCAAGGAAAACGACTACCAGGACCTCGACGAGGAGTGGGACGACGCCGAGGACGCCGACGAGCCGGACAACGAGCCGCTGCTCGACAGCATCAGCGGGCACAAGGATGCCCGCCGACGGCTCGACGACCTCATGGAGGAACGCCGGCTGCGGCTGGAGATGGATGATGATTTCTGACCGGTGCGAATTTTCCCCTACCCACTGAACAACGACCGGAGGGACCTTCATGCAAGTCCGGGACACCGCCATGCCTGACCGCCTCGCCCTCGGCACCGGCCTGTTCAGCGCCCTGATCGCCGTCATCCTGGCGGCAAGCGGGGCGCATGGACCGCTGGCACCGGTGGAGGCGACGGCCATCCGCTATCTGGACACGGCCGTGACCTTCCACCTGTTCCACAGCCTCGCCCTGATGGTGCTGGCCTTCTGGCCGGCCGGTCGAGCGTTGCGCCTTGCCGTCCTGACCGGCCTGGGCGGCGGTATCCTGCTGTTCAGTGGCAGCCTGTACCTGCAGGTCATGTCACCCTGGTCCTTGCCCGGCGTGATCACCCCGCTCGGCGGCCTGCTGCTGATGGCCGGCTGGGGCACCTGGCTGGTGGCCGTGCTCGCGGGGGCGAGAACACGCGCCTGACCTCTCTCCGGCCCGCCTTCAGCGGTTGCCGGCGTAGAAGTGCTCGCGGAAGTCCTGGCGGAAGTTGACGTGGCAATCCAGACAGCGGTTCTGCAGGTCGGCGAAGGCCGAGATCACGTAGCGTCCCTCGCCGGCCTCGGCGAATCGCGCCACGTCGGCCGCCATCTCGTGAGCCCCGCGGTCGTAGCGCTGGAACTCGTCGAGCCGGTCACCCGCGAACTCGTGAAGTTGGCGACGTTCGTCCGCCGGCGGCTTTGGGTGGTCGGCGATCGACTGGGCGAGTTCGGCCACCCGTGGCCAGTTCTCGTGGTTGATCGCATCGACGATGCCCTCCGTCCACTCACCGAGTTCCTCCATCGTCTCGTGGAACTCGTGCGGCCCCTCGTGATCGTGCTCCTCCTCGCTGGCGAGCACCGGGGTGCCGACCATCAACGCCCCGACCATGACCGTCCCGATGATTCGTTTCGCGCGCTTGTCCATGTGCATTTCCTCTTGTGACATTCCCGAAGACACGGGTGGAAAAGGCGATGATAGAACATCGAGCCGGCGTCCATCCGAACCGACAGCGTCCGACGCGCCGCCGACCGGCCAGGCATGATGCCAATCGGCCACGAATGCGGTAACATCGCGGTTTTTGATCCAGGAAAACCATGACCCAAGCCGCCTTTGAATACGATGACCTGATTCGCTGCGCCAAGGGGGACATGTTCGGTCCCGGCAACGCGCAACTGCCGATGCCGCCGATGCTGATGTTCGATCGCATCGCCAAGATCACTGACGAGGGCGGCGACTTCGGCAAGGGCGAGATGCTGGCCGAGCTCTCCATCAAGCCCGACCTGTGGTTCTTCGACTGCCACTTCGAAGGCGACCCGGTCATGCCCGGCTGCCTCGGCCTCGATGCGATGTGGCAACTGGTCGGCTTCTTCCTCGGCTGGAGCGGCGGCAAGGGTCACGGGCGCGCTTTGGGCGTGGGTGATGTAAAATTCACCGGACAGGTCTTGCCCAGGAACAAGAAGGTTGAATATCGTGTTCAGATGAAGCGCGTGATCATGCGCAAGCTGACCATGGGCATCGCGGACGCACAGATGCTCTGCGACGGCGTCGTGATCTACGAAGCCAAGGACCTTAGGGTAGGACTGTTCACCAGCACAGAAGCACTTTCGGAGTAAGAACTCAATGCGCCGAGTCGTCATTACCGGCATGGGCATCGTCTCCAGCCTGGGCAACAACTGCAAAGAGGTACTCGCCTCGCTCAAGGAGGGCCGCTCGGGCATCGAGCGCAACCCGGAACAGGTCGAGCACGGATTCCGCTCACAGGTCGCCGGCACGCTGAAAATCGATCCGGCCGAGCACATCGACCGCAAGCTGCTGCGGTTCATGGGTTCCGCGGCCGCCTACAACTACCTGGCGATGCAGGAAGCGATCGAGCAGGCGGGTCTGACCGAGGAGCAGGTCTCCAACCCGCGCGCCGGCCTTATCACCGGCTCCGGCGGCTCTTCCTGCGAGAACATCGTCGCCACGGCGGATATCGCTCGCGAGCGCGGCATCAAGCGCGTCGGCCCGTACATGGTCACACGCACCATGGGTTCGACCACCTCGGCCTGCCTGGCCACGCCGTTCAAGATCAAGGGCATCAACTACTCGATCAGCTCGGCCTGCTCCACCTCGGCCCACTGCATCGGTGCCGGCGTCGAGCAGATCCAGTTCGGCAAGCAGGACGTCGTTTTCGCCGGCGGCGGCGAGGAACTGCACTGGTCGCTGTCGGCGATGTTCGACGCGATGGGTGCCCTGTCGTCGAACTTCAACGACACCCCGGACAAGGCCTCTCGCCCCTACGACGTCGATCGCGACGGCTTCGTCATCGCCGGCGGTGGCGGCATGGTGGTGCTCGAGTCGCTCGAACACGCCCAGGCGCGCGGTGCGAACATCATCGCCGAGGTCACCGGCTACGGCGCGACTTCCGATGGCTACGACATGGTCCAGCCTTCCGGCGAAGGCGCGGTGCGTTGCATGCAGCAGGCGTTGTCGACGGTCGATGCACCCATCGACTACGTCAACGCCCACGGCACCTCGACCAAGGTGGGAGACCTGCGCGAGCTCGAGGCGATGACCGAGGTCTTCGGCGACCACCAGCCGGTCGTCACCTCGACCAAGTCGCTCTCCGGCCACGCGCTGGGCGCCGCCGGCGTGCACGAGGCAATCTACTCGCTGCTGATGATGCAGAACGACTTCATCGCCGCCTCGGCGAATATCGAGTCGATGGAACCGGAGGCCGACAAGGCCAACATCCTGACCGAGACGCGCGAGGGCGTGAAGCTCAACACGGTGCTCTCCAACAGCTTCGGCTTTGGCGGCACCAACGCCTCGCTGGTGATGCAGCGCTTCGACGGCTGACCCCGCCCTCAGGCGCAATCGTCAGAAAGCCGGGCCCTGCGCCCGGCTTTCTTGCGTTCCGTCCCGACAAAATGCCCGGCGGCGGGCTCAGGCCATCAGGGCACTGTCGATCAACTGGCGGGTGTAATCGTGTGACGGCTGCTCGAGCAGCGCCCCGGTGGGGCCGGACTCGATCACCTCGCCGTCGAGCATCACCAGTACGCGGTGGGCCAATGCCCGCACCACGGCCAGGTCGTGGGTGATCAGCAGATACGTCAGGCCGTGCTCGCGCTGCAGGTCGCGCAGCAGACGGAGCACCTGGAGCTGCACGGCGGCATCCAGGGCACTGGTCGGCTCGTCCAGGATCAGCACCTTCGGCTTGAGGATCACGGCGCGGGCGATGGCGATGCGCTGGCGCTGGCCGCCGGAGAATTCGTGCGGGTAGCGAGACATCACCGAGGGGTCGAGACCGACCTCCGTCAGAGCCGCCCGGATTCGTTCCCGGCACTGCGCGCGGGAGAGCCCCGGTTCGTGGACATCCAGCCCCTCGCCCACGATCTGGGCGATGTTCATCCTCGGGGACAGCGCACCGAACGGATCCTGGAAAACCACCTGCAGGTCACGGCGATATCGCCGGAACCGCTTCTCGGAAAGGCCGTCGACGCGTTCGCCATCGAGGCGGATCTCGCCACTGGCGCCTTCCATCAGCCGCAGCAGTGCCAGCGCCAGCGTGGTCTTGCCCGACCCCGACTCGCCGACCACCCCGACCGTCTGCCCGGCGCGCAGCGACAGGTCGATACCGTGGATGATCTCGGTCAGGGTGTCGCGGCCAATCCAGCGGCGCTTGCCGACGATCACGCCCAGGTCCCGGCAGGACAGCCTCTCCACGGCCGACTCCTCGACCGGGTCGACCATGGGGGCTACCTGGCGAGCCTCGAGTAGCGTGCGGGTGTAACCGTCCTCCGGCCGGGCGAAGATCTCGCCGGTCCGGCCGCTCTCGACGATCCGGCCATCTCGCATCACCAGGACGCGGTCGGCGTACTGGCGCACCACCGGCAGATCGTGCGTGATCAGCAGCAGGCTCATGCCAAGCCGCTGCTGGAGGTCGACAAGCAGGTCCATGATGGTCTTGCGCAGCCCGGCATCGAGCGCGGTCGTCGGTTCGTCGGCGATCAGAAGGGACGGGTTGCAGGCGATCGCCATGGCGATCATGGCCCGCTGACGCTGACCGCCGGAGAGCTGGTGCGGCATGGCCCGCATCACGCGCAGCGGGTCGGGCAGGCGCACCTGCTCGAGGAGCTCGCGGACGCGGCGCTTCAAGGCCTCGCCCCCCAGCCCTTCGTGCCGGGCCAGCACCTCGGCGATCTGCGCGCCGATGGTCTTGAGCGGATTGAGGGCCGTCATGGGCTCCTGGAAGATCATGCCGACTCGCGCGCCCCGGAGTGCCCGGATCGCCGGCATGCTCATGGCCAGTACGTTCTCACCCTCGAAGCGGATTTCGCCGCGCGTTTCCATCCCGGCGGCCTCGAACAGACGCAGGATCGAAAGGGCCGTCACCGTCTTGCCGGAGCCCGACTCGCCCACCAGGGCCAACCGCTCGCCGGGACGCAGGGAGAAGGACACGTCGTGAACGATTGTCGTACCGTCGACGGACACATGCAGGCGATCCATCTCGAGTATCGCGCGAGAGTCGACCTCGGGGGTCCGGGTGGGCTCGGCCTCGGCCATCGGTTCTCCTCGAATCCGGTCAGTGTTCATCCAGGCGGGCAAGGCTCGCCGCTCGGGACGAGGCTCCCGGCAAACGATAAAGCAAATTGTGCCTGAACGTGAGTCCCGGAGCGCGTGGACCTGCCCGGATACGAGAATCCCCGGTCGGAAGTCCGCCGGGGATGTGATCTCACGCGAGCGCGGGAACGATCAGTTCCGCATGCCGCCGCCCCCACCGGCGCCACCGTTGTCCCGGCGACGGTCGTAGGAAGGATCCTGGTCGCGGATCTGTTCCTGCATCTGTTCCTGACGCTCCTGCTGGATGCGCTGGCGCTCCTCGGCCGACTCCGCATCATGCATGCGCTGCCGCTGGTCCTCGCGGTAGCCCTCGTTTCGCATCGGGTTGTCGTTGTTCGGGCCCATGCCCTGCCCCTGGTTCATGCCCGGGCCGCCTTCCGGTCCCATGCCCTGACCACCTCGCGCGGGCGGCTCCTCGGGCAGCTCGACGCCCTGTTCCCGGGCGCGCTGCTGCATCTGCTCGTGATGCTCGGTCCGGATGCGTTCCTGCTCCTCGGCGTCTTGCGCCGACTGCATGCGCTGCCGGTATTCCAGGCGCTCCTCCTGGGTCATCAGCTCACTGCCGTAGATGGGAGCGGGGTCCGGTTCCTGCGCCCCCGCGACCATGGGCATCGACAGGCCGAAACTCAGGGCCGCCACCGCGGCGGCCGAAATCATTGAGCGTTTCATACTCATAAGCGTGTCCTCCTCGATGTGAGGTGGTCGAGGGAACGACTCCCTCACCCGCAAAGATAGCCAACCAATCGGGTTCATGCCGGCGGATTGTCGTCTATTTTCACGGGATGCCAGCCCGCCAGACCAGCGAGGTCCACCCCGACATGCGCGACTGCCCGACTCACTTCCCGCCCATCCGTCGCCGATCGGCATCCCGCCACAGGCATCTTTTCCTGGTGGCGCTTGCCGCCCTCCTGTTCGCCGCTCCCAGCCTGCATGCCCAGAACACGGAGGCCGAATGGGAGGCGGCCTGGGAGGAGGCCGAAGAGCGGGAACGCGAACACCAACGGTTGTTGGAGAAGGCCCGCAACGTCAACGAGGGCGACCTGGTGTTCCTCGAGACCGCCCCGGCCCCGGACGGACCCCGCATGGAAAAGCGCATCGAGCTCACCGCCGACAGCCTCGAGGACGGCTGGGCCCGGATGATGCAGTGTCATTACAACCTGGATGCGGTGGCCGCCGCCCAGATCGTCTACAACGGCGAGCGCACCCGGGAGATCGAGGTCACGCGCGCCGTGAACATCGGCGAGGCGGTCGCCGAGGAGGCGAGCGTCCAGATGCGCGACGTCGGTCACGGCGCGATCCTGTGCGTCCGGGCCGACTCGTGGGCGATCGAGCCGCGGGCCGACGGCGACGGCTACCGGGTCGAGAACGGCCCGTTCATGCGGCGGTTTCTCGACGGCTACTACCCGATGCAGGTGCGACTCGAGGTCCGCTGGCCCGAGGGCATGCTCCGTTTCGTCGAAAGCGACCCACCCGTCCAACCCGGGTACGCGGTGGAAGCCGACAGGGACTCGGTGACGGTGACGGCGCATTTCGAGGGTCGGCTGCACTCTGTCCTGCACCTCCAACCCGGAAGCGAATGAACAACGGCTTAGGTCAACACGGGACGATCGGCTAGACTCCCCGGTTTTGCCATGAGCGATCCCGTGCAAGACGAATCCAACGGCGACTCCCTCTGGTCCTTCGAGGCCATCGCCCCGCCCGGCCTCGAGACCGCGCTGGCCGAGGAACTGCGCCATCTCACCGGCGAAGCCATCAGCGACCGCCCCTTCGGTGCGAGCGGCGATCTGCCGCCCGCGCTGGTCTACCAGATACTGGCCGACAGCCTGATTGCCGGGCGGATCTACCTGCCCGTCGCCCGCGGTCACGTCACCACGGCCGACAGCCTCTACGCGCTGGTAGCCGGGATCGACTGGTCGGCGCACATGTCTGCCGGGGATACCCTCTCGATCTCCGCGACCGGCGGGAATGCCGAACTGCGCCATACCGGCTTCATCGCCACGCGCATCAAGGACGCGATCGTCGACCAGTTCCGGGACCGCGAGGGCCAACGCCCCGACGTGGACACCGAGCATCCGGGCCTGCGCATCCACTGCCACATCCAGGCCCAGGGAGAGGCGATCCTCGCGATCGAGCTCTCCAACGGCTCGCTGCACCGGCGGGGCTACCGCACGGACGGTGGCGAAGCCCCGCTGCGCGAGAACCTCGCAGCCGGCCTGCTCTGGCGCGCCCGCTGGCCACAGGTGGCCGCGGCAGGCGGCAGCCTGTTCGATCCGATGTGCGGCTCGGGCACCTTCCTGATCGAGGCGGCGCTGGCCGTGCTCGGCCAGCCAGCGTCCATGCGTCGACAGCGGCTCGGCTCGCCCGCCTGGAAAGGTCAGGCAGGCCATGTATGGAAGGACGTGCTCGATGCCGAACCACGCTGCTGGCTCGACGCCCCGGCAAGTCGTCAGACCCTGACGATCTACGGTCAGGACCGCGACCCGCTACAGCTCGCTGCCGCCCATGCCAATATCGAGCGCGCCGGGCTGGGCGAGACGGTCGAGATCCACCATGCCGACAGCTTCGCCTCGCCCTGCCCCGCCGACACGCAGCGTCGCGAACAGGGCCTCCTGATCAGCAACGTCCCCTTCGGCCAGCGGGTCGAGGACACCCACGAGGCCGACGAGTGGGCGGCCCTGTGCACCCAGTGGGTACGCTGCCTGCCCGGCTGGTACTGGGGCATCCTGCGCTCGGCCGAGGGCGAATCCGTCTGGCCGCTGCGCTTCGACAAGCGCCTGGCTGTCATCCACGGCGGCGTGGAGGTCGAGTTCCTGCGTGGACAATTCAGCGACAAGAGCCTGCGGCGACCAGCCGGGCCACATGCACTCGCCCAGCGGCTGATCGCACAGGGACGGGAAGGCGAACAATCGGCCGATGACTTCGCCAACCGGCTGAAGAAGAACTGGAAGCAACGGCAGTCGCTGCTCAAGCAGGGCGACACGGCGCTGCGCATCTACGACGCCGACCTGCCCGACTTCAAGCTGGCCGTCGACTGGTATCTCACCGAGGATGGCGAGGCCTGGCTCGACATCCAGGAGTACCAGGCACCGAAGCAGATCGACCCGCAGAAGGCCCGCGCCCGGCTCGCCGCCGCCACGGCCGCCGCCGTGGAAGCGCTCGCCGTCGACCCGGAGCACGTGGTCGTCCGTCAGCGCGCCCGCCAGAGCGGCCGGCAGCAGTACGGGCGCATGGGTGCCGAGGGCATCGAACGCGTCATCCGCGAGCGCGACACCCGTCTGCTGATCAACCTGACCGACTATCTCGACGTCGGCCTGTACATCGATCACCGCCTGGTGCGCGACCGGGTGGCCGAACTGGCCCAGGGCCGGCGCCTTCTCAACCTGTTCTGCTACACCGCCAGCGTGTCGGTACGTGCGGCGGTGGCCGGTGCGAAATCGACCTGCTCGGTGGACCTGTCGAACACCTATCTCGACTGGGCCGAGCGCAACTTCGCCCTGAACGGCATCAAGACCGACGGCACCCACCGGCTGGTGCGCGCCGACGTGCTCCGGTGGCTGGACGACGCGGTGAAGACCGCCGCTCGCTACGACGTGATCTTCCTCGACCCGCCGTCTTTCTCCAATTCCAAGGCAATGGAAGACACGCTCGACATCCAGCGGGACCACCCGGCGCTGATCGAGTCCTGCATGCGCCTGCTGAGCCCCGATGGCGTACTGGTCTTTTCAAACAACCGCAAAGGCTTTACATTGGATCCTGTTATGGAAAACAGGTTCCAGGTCCATGATCTGTCGAGAAAAACGCTGCCGAAGGATTTCTCCCGCACGCCGACACGACGGTACGTCTGTGAAATCCGCCGTCCCTAGTCGCCTCGCGGCCGGTCACTGGCACCTCCGTCGGGCGCTGGTTCCGGGAGGGCTGGCCGTCGCCATGGCACTCCTCGGCGGCTGCGCCACGCAAATGGGCCCTACCGCCGACACGACGGGCGGGCCCGACTCGGCAGCCGCGGAAACGGCCGATCCCGAAAATCTGCCCTACAACCCGCTCCAGACCATCGATACCCGCTCGGGCATGCACACCCGGTCCGAGGAGGTGGTGGTGCAGGCAGTCTCGCAGCTGGGGACGCCCTATCGCTGGGGCGGCGAGTCGGCGGAATCCGGGTTCGACTGCAGCGGACTGACGCAGTACGCCTTCCAGGCGGCAGACATCGACCTGCCGCGCACCTCCTACCAGCAGTACCGGGCCACCAGCCGGGTCGAGCGCGACGAGCTGCGCCCCGGCGACCTGGTGTTCTTCCGCCTCAAGGGCAAGCGCGTCGACCACGTTGGCATCTACGTGGGCGAGAACCGCTTCGTCCATGCCCCCTCGCGCGGCAAGGACGTGTCGTTCGCCCGGCTCGACAACGTGTACTGGTCGCGCAACTACATTGGTGCCGGCCGCGTCCCCGAGGCCGATCAACTGCAACTGGCCAGCCAGCGCATGGAAGACTTCACGACCGAGCAGTGACCGGCGCGGCGCCTTCATGACGCGCCGACCGGATACCTTCGAAGCTCAGTCGCCCGATTCGTTCTCCTGCCAGTCGACCCGCAGCGCCTCGTCGTGAAAACGGATCCGGAGCGGCACCTGACCGCCCCGGCGAGCCGCGAGCTCCCGTACCTCGGTGGCCCGCTTGACCAGACTCGCCCCCTGACCGCCGGCGTCATCTCCGTCCAGCGCCTCGATCAGCGCATACCCTCGCCGCTGCACCTGTTCCGGCCCCAGCGCGCGAAGCTGACGACCCAGTCCATCCAGATGCACCCGCTCCTGGCGCAGGCGGTCGAACAGCACGCGACGCGGCGGACGAACCCGGTCCAGACGCTGACGGAGCGCGGGCAGCAGCCGTTCCCTGGCGATCAACAGGCGGCGGGCCAGATCCGTCAGGTGATCCTCCCGGCGTCCCAGGTCGGCCCGAATGGCGGCGGAAAGCGCCTGGCGCGGCATCGTGAGCCGGTCACGCAGCGCGGCGAGCCTCCGGCGCGGATGACCGGCCTCCAGCCGCTGGCGCAGGGCGTTAAGTTCCTGGCGCCGGCGGGCGATCCGTCGCTCGACCTGCCGATGCAACGGGGCCAGCAGCCCGGCGAGCCGGTAGCGGTCCATCCGCAGACGCTCGCCCGGCCCGTGACGGTCCAGCCCCCGCCGGAGATCGTCGACACGCTGGGCACGCGCTTGAAAGCCGCCTTGCCAGATGGCCGTTCCCCGTTCGGCCAGTCTCAGGATCCGCTCACGCATCTCGACCACGGTCACCGGCGTGGCCAGCTCGGCGGCGCCCGTGGGGGTGGCCGCACGCCGGTCGGCCACCAGGTCGCAGAGGGTCGTGTCGGTCTCGTGACCCACCCCGCTGATCACCGGCACCGGACAGGCGTGGATCGCGCGCACCAGCCCCTCGTCATTGAAGGACCACAGGTCGCTGAGCGAACCGCCGCCGCGCACGATCAGGGCGACATCGAAATCGTCCGCCGAGAGTTGCCCGACCGCCGTGCGGAGCTGGGCTGCCGACTCGGCGCCCTGGACCAGCACCGGAAAGAGCGTGACCCGCGCGAGCGGGAAGCGACGCGCGAGCGTGACCCGCACGTCGTGGATGGCTGCACCGCTGTCGGATGAGATCACCGCGATGCGGCGGGGCAATGTCGGGGTCGGGCGCTTGTGCTCGGACTCGAACAGGCCCTCGACCAGCAGACGCTGCTTGAGCCGCTCGAATTCCGCGGCCAGACGTCCCTCGCCGGCCGGGGCGACCGACTGGACGATCAACTGATAGGCGCCACGCTCGGTGTAGATCCCGAGCCGGCCGGTGACCACCACCTCTTCGCCCTCGCGCAGGGGATGACGGTTGCGCATGGCATTGCCGCGGAAAAACGCGCAGCGAAGTTGAGAGCGGTCGTCCTTGAGCGCGAAGTAGTGGTGGCCGGAGGCCGCGCGCTTGTGCTCGCTGATCTCGCCGATCACCTCCACCACGCCGAAGACCTGGCCGAGCAGATCCCCGGCCTGCTTGTTGATCTGCGTGACGGAAAGCGCCGTGGAACCGCTACCTGTCTGCATGTCGTGGAGAACCCCTGCCTGGCCGGTGAGGCGAGAATGAAACCGGAAATGAAAAAGGGTCGCAACCGGTGTCGCGACCCCTGTCTGAATGCTGTTTCCGTCAGCATGCCCGCCGGAGCCGAGCGCCCCGGTCGGCATGCAAGCCCTTAGGGCTTACCAGGCGCGGTACGGACCCGCTTCGCCCTGCTCTTCCCATTGCTGCTCGGCCAGGGCCTGCAGATCCTTGATCTCGTTCGCCTTCTCGATGGCCTTCTCGTACTCGCCCTTCTCGGCCAGCTTGTCGGCCGCGCCGAACAGCGCGCTCTTCGGGTGCGGGCTCCAGGCGAAGTAGCCCTGCTCCTGCACGGCCTCAACGGCGGCCTGAGCTTCCTGCTTGGCCTTCTCGTAGTCGGACTCGCTGGCGGCGTTCGCCGCGCCAACCGAACCGATCAGGGCCAGGCCCGCTGCAGCGGCAACAACACGTGTTGTTTTAATCATTATTTAATGCCTCCTAGGTGGTTTGCTCTTGTAGCGAGTTCGACTTTAGCGCAATCGTTCGCGCGATGCCAACACCCCGGCGAACCGCGCCACGACGAGCCCGGGCATTCGGCGGCGCGCAGCCACACCACGTGGTCGGCAGACGTTTACCCGCCGGCCGGCAGTCACTATAATTGCGCGGACACTTTCTACCATCCGCAAGAGTCCCCATACCATGCGAATCCTCGAGGAAGGTCTCACCTTCGACGACGTGCTTCTCATTCCGGCCCGCTCCTCGGTCATGCCCAGGGATGTGTCGCTCGTCACGCGCCTGACCCGCAACATCGAAATCAACATCCCGCTGATCTCCGCGGCGATGGACACGGTCACCGAGGCACGCCTCGCGATCGCGCTGGCGCAGGAAGGCGGCCTGGGGATCGTCCACAAGAACATGTCCGTCGCCCAGCAGGCCGAACATGTCCGTCGGGTGAAGAAGCACGAGTCGGGCGTGATCAAGGACCCGATCACCGTCACCCCGGACACCAGCATCCGCGACGTGCTCAAGATCACCCGCGACCATTCGATCAGCGGCGTGCCGGTGGTCAGCGAGGGGCTGCTGGTCGGCATCGTCACCAGCCGCGACCTGCGCTTCGAGCAGAATCTCGACCAGTCGGTGGCCAACATCATGACCGGCAAGGAGCAGCTGGTGACCGTCAAGGAGGGCGCCAGCCGCCAGGAGGTCGAGGCGCTGCTGCACAAGCACCGCATCGAGAAGGTGCTGGTCGTCAACGGTGACTTCGAGCTGCGCGGCATGATCACCGTGAAGGACATCCAGAAGTCCACCGACTATCCGAACGCCTGCAAGGATGCCTCCGGGCAGCTGCGCGTCGGCGCGGCCGTCGGCACCGGCGGGGACACCGAAGAACGCGTCGAGGCGCTGGTCGCCGCCGGCGTGGACGTGATCGTGGTCGACACCGCGCACGGCCACAGCAAGGGCGTGATCGACCGGGTCGCCTGGGTCAAGAGCCGGTACCCGCAGGTCGACGTGGTCGGCGGCAACATCGCCACCGGCCAGGCCGCACTCGAGCTCGCCGAGGCCGGCGCGGACGCGGTCAAGGTCGGGATCGGCCCGGGTTCGATCTGCACCACCCGCATCGTCGCCGGCGTGGGCGTACCCCAGGTCACGGCCATCTCCAACGTCGCCGAGGCGCTCAAGGGCACCGACGTCCCGCTGATCGCCGACGGCGGCGTACGCTTCTCCGGGGACTTCGCCAAGGCGATGGCCGCCGGCGCGCACTCGGTGATGGTCGGCTCCATGCTGGCCGGCACCGAGGAGTCGCCTGGCGAGGTCGAGTTGTTCCAGGGCCGCTCGTACAAGTCCTACCGCGGCATGGGCTCGCTCGGCGCGATGCAGCAGGGCTCCTCCGACCGCTACTTCCAGGGCGGAACGGCCGCCGAGAAGCTGGTGCCGGAAGGCATCGAGGGCCGCGTCCCCTACAAGGGCTCGCTGGTCGCCATCGTTCATCAGATGATCGGCGGGCTGCGTGCCTCGATGGGCTATGTCGGTGCCAAGGACATCGAGACGATGCGCAAGCTGCCGCAGTTCGTGCGGATCACCAACGCCGGCATGCGCGAATCGCACGTCCACGACGTGTCCATCACCAAGGAAAGCCCGAACTACCGGGTATGAACCGGTCTCGCGCCGCCCGCGCGGCGCGCCGACGGATTGCTCGACCCGGCCGACGCCGGGTCGAGTCGTTAGAGGCCACCCGGTCGCCACGGCGGCCGATGAACTTTTCGAGCCGGCAGCACGTTGCCGCCGGCCCAGACCGGCCCGGGGCCGGCACCAAACCGCAACCACGGAAAACACGATGACCGATTCCGCGACTGCCCAGCATGCCGACATCCACGCCGAGCGGATCCTGATCCTCGATTTCGGCTCGCAGTACACGCAACTGATCGCCCGCCGCGTGCGCGAATCGAAGGTCTACTGCGAGATCCACTCCTGGGATGTCGACAACGCCTTCGTCCGGGACTTCGACCCCACCGGGATCATCCTCTCCGGCGGCCCCGAGTCGGTGATCGACCCGCAGAACGCGCCGGCGGCCCCGGAGTTGGTCTTCACCCTGGGCGTGCCGGTACTGGGCATCTGCTACGGCATGCAGACCATGGCCGCCCAGCTCGGCGGCAAGGTCGAGAACGCGAGTCATCAGGAATTCGGCTTCGCCAAGGTGCGCGCCCGTGGCCACACCGCGCTGCTGCGTGACATCGAGGACGAGGTCACCGAGGAGGGCTTCGGTCTGCTCGACGTCTGGATGAGCCACGGCGACCACGTCGTCGAGATGCCGCCCGGCTTCAAGCTGATGACCTCGTCCGACAACGCGCCCATCGCCGGCATGGCCGACGAGACGCGCCAGTTCTACGGCGTGCAGTTCCACCCGGAAGTCACCCACACCCGCCAGGGCGCTCGCATCCTGGAGCGGTTCGTGCGCGACATCTGCGGCACACAGGGGCTGTGGCGGTCGGATGCCATCATCGAGACCATGATCGAGCAAGTCCAGGAGCAGGTCGGCGACGAGGAGGTGATCCTCGGGCTGTCCGGCGGGGTCGACTCCTCGGTGGTTGCCGCCCTGCTCCACCGCGCGATCGGCGACCAGCTCACCTGCATATTCGTCGACAACGGCCTGTTGCGCGAGGGCGAAGGCGACCAGGTCATGCGCACCTTCGCCGAGCATCTCGGCGTCCGGGTGATCCGGGTCGACGCCGAGGACCAGTTCCTGTCCCGGCTGGCCGGCGAAGCCGACCCCGAGAAGAAGCGCAAGGTCATCGGCAACACCTTCATCGACATCTTCGACGAACAAGCCGGCAAGCGCGAGAACGCCGCCTGGCTGGCCCAGGGGACCATCTACCCCGACGTGATCGAGTCGGCCGGCTCGAAAACCGGCAAGGCGCACGTGATCAAGTCGCACCACAACGTCGGCGGGCTGCCCGAGCACATGAAGCTCAAGCTCCTCGAGCCACTGCGCGAGCTGTTCAAGGACGAGGTGCGCCAGATCGGTCTCGAGCTGGGCCTGCCCAGCGAGATGATCATGCGCCATCCGTTCCCGGGACCGGGCCTCGGCGTGCGCATCCTCGGCGAGGTCAAGGGCGAGTACGCCGCCCTGCTGCGCCGCGCCGACGCCATCTTCATCCACGAGCTGCGCGAGGCCGGTCTCTACGACCAGGTCTCCCAGGCCTTCGCCGTGTTCCTGCCAGTCCGGTCGGTGGGCGTGATGGGCGACGGTCGCCGCTACGACTACGTCGTCGCCCTGCGCGCGGTGGAAACGGTCGACTTCATGACCGCCCGCTGGGCCCGCCTGCCCTACGAGTTCATCGAGAAGGTCTCGCTGCGCATCGTCAACGAGGTGCGCGGCATCTCGCGGGTTGTCTACGACGTCACCGGCAAGCCGCCCGGTACGATCGAGTGGGAGTGAGCGGACACCGTCGCGATCCGATCGGGCCGTGATCGACCGCATGCCGAGCCGTGACCGCCACTACATGACCGAGGCCCTGGCCCTTGCCCGTCTGTCGATAGAGGCCGGTGAGGTCCCGGTCGGTGCAGTCGTGGTCGACGCCGATAGCACGATCATCGGTCGTGGTCACAACCGCCCCATCACCCTGCACGACCCCAGCGCACATGCCGAGGTGCTGGCCATGCGCGAGGCCGGACGCCGTCTGGGCAACTACCGGCTGGACGACTGCACGCTCTACGTGACACTGGAGCCCTGCCCGATGTGCCTCGCCACCGCCGCGCACGCCCGGGTCGCCCGGATCGTTTACGCGGCCCCCGACCCGCGCGCCGGCGCCTGCGGCTCGGCCATCGACCTCAACCGGGCCGACTGGCATCACTTCCGCCCCGTGATCGACACCGGCCCCTGCGAGGCCGAAGCCGCGGAACTGCTGACCGAATTCTTCCGCGACCGCCGCTGACGGGCGAATCCTCCCGCTTCGGGGCGAAGCAACCGCGTACAATGCACACATCTTCCCGCTTTCAGCTTCCAGCTCGGACCCTATGCCCCTTCTGACCATCGACAATCTGCAATTCGCCATCGGTGACCGAGTCCTGCTCGATCACGTCAATCTCACCATGGAGCGTGGCGACAAGTTCGCGCTGATCGGGCGCAATGGCGAGGGCAAGTCCACCTTCCTCAAGATGCTCGCCGGGATCCAGCGCGCGGACGACGGCCAGATCCGCCTCGAGCCGGGGGCCAAGGTGGCCTACCTGCCGCAGGATCCGCACCTGGACACCGACGATTCGGTCTATTCCGTGATCGCCGAGGGTCTGGGCGACCTGCACGACGTGCTGACCGAGTACCACAAGCTGATCCAGAACGCCGACAGCGACGCCGCGCTCGAGCGCCTGTCGACGCTCCAGCACGAACTCGAGACCCGCGACGGCTGGATGGCCGACCAGAAGATCGACGAGGTGGTCACCCGGTTGGGCCTCGACCCCGATGCCTCGGTGCGTGGCCTGTCCGGCGGCGAGCGTCGTCGCGTCCTGCTCGGCCAGGCACTGGTACTGGAACCCGAGCTGTTACTGCTCGACGAGCCGACCAACCACCTCGACATCGCCGGCATCGAGTGGCTGGAGGACCTCGTCCGACGTTTCAGCGGCGCCGTGGTCTTCATCACCCACGACCGGGCGTTCCTCCGGCGGCTGGCCAACGGCATCATCGAGCTCGACCGCGGGCACCTGACCACCTGGCCGGGCGACTACGACAATTATCTGCGTCGGGTCGAGGAGCGTGCCAACGCCGAGGCACAGGAGAACGCCCGCCTCGACAAGACGCTGGCCCAGGAAGAGGTCTGGATCCGCCAGGGCATCAAGGCGCGACGCACTCGCAACGAGGGCCGGGTGCGCAATCTGGAGAAGCTGCGTGCCGAGCGTGCCGCCCGACGCGAGCGCGCCGGCAAGGTGGCCCTGTCGGCAGACTCGGGCCGAACCTCGGGCAAGATCATCGCCGAGACCGAGCACGTCGACGTGACCTTTGGCGAGAAGACCGTCATCCGGGACCTTTCCACCACCATCCTGCGCGGCGATCGCGTCGGACTGGTCGGTCCGAACGGGGCGGGCAAATCCACCCTGATCAAGCTGCTGCTCGGCCAGATCGAGCCCACGGCGGGCAAGATCAAGCGCGGAACGCAACTGGAGGTGGCCTACTTCGATCAGCATCGTGCCCAGTTGCGCGACAACTGGACCGCACTGGAGAACCTCTGCGACGGCGGGGACCGGCTGCAGGTCGGCGAGTCCAACGTCCACGGCATCGGCTACCTGCAACAGTTCCTGTTCACGCCGGAGCGGGCGCGCACCCGCGTGGAACTGCTGTCGGGCGGGGAACGCAACCGCCTGCTGCTGGCGAAGCTGTTCGCCAAGCCGGCCAATTTGCTGGTGCTCGACGAACCCACCAACGATCTGGATCTCGAGACCCTGGAAGTCCTCGAACAGGCGCTGGCCGACTATGACGGCACCCTGCTTCTTGTCAGCCACGACCGGGCGTTCCTCGACAACGTCGTCACCAGCCTGCTGGTGTTCAAGGGAGACGGTGAGATCGAGGAGGTCTTCGGCGGCTACCAGGACTATCTCGACCGCCGCGAGACCCGGGTCGCCGAATCCACGACGACAAACAAGCCGAAGCCTGCCGCACCCAAGTCACCGGCGAAGCCGAACAAGGCGAAAAAGCTCTCCTACAAGGCCCAGCGCGAACTCGATGCACTTCCCGAGCGCATCGAGGCGCTGGAGACCGAACAGGCCAAGCTCAACGAGACCATCAACGACCCGGCGTTCTACGACGGCGACCCGGCCGAGGTGCAGCGCACGCTCGACCGCGTCAGCGAGCTGGAAGCCGAGCTCGAGGGCGTGCTGGAACGCTGGATGGAACTGGAGGAAAGCCGGGAGGGTAGCTGACGGCAGGTCCGTCCATGCCTGCTCCAGTCGCTTTTTGGCTGGCGACCAACGGGGTCGGTCCGGCTACCTGCCCTTCTTCCCGGCGGAGAGCTTCGCGCGGATGAAGTCACTGTGCGGGACGTACAGGAGTTCCGCGATGTGGCGAATGATCGATTCCTCGAGGCGATGCTTGTC
>NZ_JAWLBP010000002.1:0-36902 GCF_041687595.1 Guyparkeria sp.
AAGACGACGCTCAGGAAACTCAGCCACGAGAAAACGATCAGGCCGATGGTGAACGTGAAGGCAAAGTTGTCGAAACTGAACATTTCTTTCATTTGAGGCTCCTCCCTAAACTGCGGTCTATCGTAAACCACCCCCGGGGGAATGTCACTAGTCAGGCCGGGGTCATTCCCCGCGCCGTGCCTTGCCGTCCGAACCGACTCTCTCGTCCTCGTCCACCGGGGCATCGGGCTCTTCCTGGTTGGTGGGGATGCGCGGGTCATCGTCGTCCATGAGGATGCGGTGCGCCGGTCCCTCGAGATCTTCGTACTGGTTGTTGCGTATGGCCCAGAAGGCGGCCCACACCAGGCCCGCGACCACCAGCATGCTCAGCGGCACGAACAGAAACAGGACTTCCATCACGCTCCTCCGTTGCCGGGACGCTGCCCGGTCTGCTTTTCCCGAACCGGTCGGGGCCAACGAAAAAGGCCCGCACCGGGCGGGCCTTGGTTCCCGGCCCCTTGACCGGGATTTTCCCCGCCCGGAGACGGGGTTTCAAATCGCGGCGAGCAATCAGGCCATCTGGGCCTGACCGCTGGCCGCGCGCAGGGCCGCGATGCGCTCGTCGAGCGGCGGGTGCGACATGAACAGTCGACCGAAATTGCCGCCGCGGCCGAAGATGCCGAAGGCGGTCATCTGGGCCGGCATATCCGACGGGCGATCGTAGTTCAGCTTCAGCCGCTCGAGTGCGGCGATCATCTTCTCACGGCCGGCCAGGCGCGCACCGGCATCATCAGCCCGGAACTCGCGCTGACGAGAGAACCACATGACGATGGTGCTCGCCAGGATGCCGAAGACGATCTCGGCAACGATAGTGGTGACGAAGAAGCCGATGCCCGGCCCTTCCTCGTTCTTCAGCAGCACGCGATCGACGAAGAAGCCGACGATCCGCGCGAAGAAGATCACGAAGGTGTTCACCACGCCCTGGATCAGGGTCAGCGTGATCATGTCGCCGTTGGCGATGTGGCCAACCTCGTGGCCAAGCACGGCCTCGGCCTCATCACGCGTCATGCTCGACAACAGCCCGGTGGATACGGCGACCAGCGCCTTGTTGCGGCTCGCGCCGGTGGCGAAGGCGTTGATCTCGGGCGAGTCGTAGATCGCGACCTCCGGCATGCCGATCCCGACCTCGCGCGCCTGGCGCTGCACGGTCTCCACCAGCCAGCGCTCACCCTCGTTGCGCGGGGTTTCAATGACCTGCGCACCGACGCTCCGCTTGGCCATCCACTTGGAAATCAACAGCGAGATCAGCGAACCACCGAAGCCGAACACGGCGGCGAAGATCAGCGTGGCGGTCAGGTTGATGGTGCCCGCCTCGTAATCCATCGTCCGGCCGATGCCGAAGACGCTGGATATCACGAACCAGACGATCATCAGCACGACGATGACAGCCAGGTTGGTCAACAGGAACAAGCCGATGCGTTTCATCTCTACCTCTGGAGTTGGGTAACCGGGTTCAAGCTCTCGTGGCCGAGCAGGCGGCCGATACCCGAATCGCACGTCCGGGTCGCGGCAGAAGCCTAACCCAATCTGGGGTGCGACGCTCGGTTTTCAAGACGACTGCCTACCGAAATTTCAGACCACCGGGCGTGTCGGCGGTTCCCGGTCCGGCGGCGCTAGTCGCGCCGCTCGGCCTCGAGCGCATCCACGCGGGTAAGCCCGCGCGGCAGGCTGCGACCGCGGGTTGCCCGCTTGCCCCGGTAGAGCTCGATGTCGGCCGGCTTGACGGTCATGGTGCGTGCCCCGGCGGTTACCCGGAGGGCCTCGCCCTCGGCGAGAGCGGCCACATCGACGATCGTCGCCCCGCTCTTCAGTGCCACCAGCTTGTTGCCCTTGCCCTTGGCCATCACCGGCAGTTCCTCGGCGTCGATAACGAGCACGTGACCGTCGCTTGTCGCCACCGCCAGGCGGTCGAACCCCTTGCCCAGGGGCTCCGGCTTGCCGGGGGACTGCCCCTTGGGCAGGCTCAGCACCTTCTTGCCGGCCCGCTGACGACCGACCAGGTCCCCCATGGACGTAATGAAACCGAACCCGCCCGGCGACCACAGGAAGACCCGCTGCTCGGGCTCGCCGATGGCCAGGGCGGTGAAGTGCGCGCCCGACGGGGGACTGACCCGACCGGTGACCGGCTCACCCTGCCCCCGTGCCGACGGCAGCGTGTGGGTGGCCAGCGTGTAGGCCCGACCGGTGTCGTCGAACACTACCACCGGCTGGGTGGAACGTCCGGCGACATGGGCCTGGTAGCCATCCCCCGATTTGTAGGAAAGCGATTCCGGGTCGACGTCATGGCCCTTGGCCGCACGGATCCAGCCGTTGTGGCTCAGCACCACCGTGACCGGCTCGGCGGTCATCAGCCGGGTCTCGTCCAGCGGTTGGGCGGATTCGCGCGTGACCAGGCGCGACCGGCGGGCATCGCCGTACTCGGCGGCATCGGCGACCAGTTCGTCTCGCATCTTGCCGCGCAGGGCCTGCTCGTCGCCGAGCAGGGTGCGAATGCCCTCGGCCTCGTCGGACAACTCGGCCTGCTCTTTCTTGACCGCGATCTCCTCGATCTTCGCCAACTGGCGCAGCCGGATCTCGAGGATCGAGTCGGCCTGCAGCTCGGTCAGGTCGAATTTCGCGATCAGCTCGGCCTTGGGATCCTCGGCCTCGCGGATGATGGCGATCACCTCGTCGATGTTGAGGAACGCGATCAGCAATCCCGCCAGCACCTCCAGGCGCCTCTCGATCTTGGCCAGGCGCCATTCCAGCCGCCGCCGGATCGTCGCCTGGCGGAAGGCCAGCCACTCGGCGAGGATTTCCTTGAGGTTGAGCACCTGCGGGCGGCCGTCGGCAGTGATCACGTTCATGTTCACCCGGTAGCTCTTCTCGAGATCCGTGGTGGCGAACAGGTGCGCCATCAGCGCGTCGATGTCGACCTGGCGGCTTCTGGGCACGATCACCAGGCGCGTCGGCGACTCGTGATCGGATTCGTCGCGCAGGTCGGTGACCAGCGGCAGCTTCTTCGCCTGCATCTGCCCGGCGATCTGCTCGAGAACCTTGCTGCCCGAGACCTGGAACGGCAGCGCGGTGATGACGACCTGGCCGGACTCGATCTCGTACCTCGCCCGCTGGCGCACGTTGCCGGTGCCGTTCTCGTACATCTTGCGGATGTCTTCGGGCGGCGTGATGATCTCGCCCTCGGTGGGGAAGTCCGGCCCCTTCACGTGCTTGCACAGCGCGGCGACATCGGCCTCGGGGTTCTCGATCAGGGCCACGCAGGCATCGACCACCTCCTTGAGGTTGTGCGGGGGGATGTCGGTGGACAGCCCCACGGCGATGCCGGTCGAGCCGTTCAGGAGCACGTTGGGCAGGCGCGCGGGCAACAGCGACGGCTCCTTGAGCGTGCCGTCGAAGTTGTCGACCCAGTCGACCGTGCCCTGATCGGCCTCGGCCAGCAGGGTCTGTGCGTAGCGGGTCAGGCGCGATTCGGTGTAGCGCATCGCCGCGAAGGACTTCGGATCGTCCGGCGAGCCGAAGTTGCCCTGCCCGTCGATCAGCGGGTAGCGATACGAGAACGGCTGTGCCATCAGCACCATCGCCTCGTAGCAGGCCGAGTCGCCATGCGGGTGGTACTTGCCGAGCACGTCACCCACGGTCCGAGCCGACTTCTTGTGCTTGGCCAGCGCCGAGAGCCCCAGCTCGCTCATGGCGTAGACGATCCGGCGCTGCACGGGCTTGAGCCCGTCGGCGACGTGCGGCAGCGCCCGGTCGAGGATCACGTACATGGCGTAGTTGAGATACGCCTTCTCGGTGAAGGCGCCGATCGACTGGCTTTCGAAATCGTTGGTGCTCTGGTCTTCGAACATGGTCAGCCACTTGGGTGTTGCGGAACCGCCGCGGTGCGGCGGGATCGGGGAGTCGCCCGATACAGTGCCACGATTCCGGCCACGGAGAACAGGGCCGGCGGCAGGATGGTGCTCAGGATGGGCGAAATCCCGTAGGCGGGAGCGAGCGCCGTGACGATCTGGGTCAGCGTCATGTAGGCCACGCCCAAGATGATCGCGATGAACAGCCAGCGCCCCGCCGAGCCGCCACGCTGGGCGACGAAGACGAACGGCAATGTCACCAGCAGCATCGCCAGCACGGAGACCGGCTGGACCACCCTCGCCCACATCGCCGTGGCGTAGACCGCCGCGTCGAGGTCATTGCGCTCGAGGTAGCCGACGTACTCGGACAACTGTGCGACGTTCATGTAGCGGGGATTGAGCGCCACGATCTCGAGGATCTGGCGATCGAACAGCGGCTCGTTCTCCAGCGCGGTGTGCCGACTCACCTCGAGCGGCAGTTCAGGATCGGCGATCGGCATCCGCGTGTCGACCACGCCTTCCATTTTCCAGTTCTCGCCCCCTTCGCTCTGCGCCCGTTGTGCCTGGATCACTCGTTCGGGCAGGCCTTCCGGGGACAACTGGAACACGCGAACCCCGGTGACATGGCCATCGACCAGGGCGCGCTCGACATTGATGATCCGGTCGCCGTTACGGAGCCACAGCCCGGTGGCCAGGTCCGTGCTGACTTCCTCCTCCTGTGCCGAGGCCCGCATGCTGTGGGCCTCGGCCTGCCCCCAGGCGCCGATGGTCTCGCCCATCAGTGTGCCCAGCGCGGCGAGGAGCACGCCGGCGACCAGCACCGGGCGCGCCAGTCGCAGCAGCGACATGCCGGTCGCCCGCATCACGGTCAGCTCCGAGTGCGCCGCGAGACCACCGAGGCTCAGGAGACCCCCGACCAGCACGGTGACCGGAAACAGCTCGTAGAGATACCCGGGCAGGCTCATGCCCACGAACATCATCGCCTGCCACAGGGTGTAGTCGGGGCCGATCTTGCTGGCCTCATCGATCATGCCGAACACGAGGATCAGAACGGCGAAGGCGGCCGATGCCGCCAGCCCGCCGGTCACCACATGGCGCACCAGGTAACGGTCAAGCGTGTTCACGGCGAAGCATCCATTGTCGTTTCAAGCGTCCCCAGCCTCCCCTGGCCGACCAGAACAGCAGGCCCCACAGCAGCAGGAACAGACCGTGGGCGATCAGCAACCCGCCGAACAGTCCCACGCTGTCATCCTCGATCTGGTCCGAGACCAGCGGAATCACGTTGAAGTACAGGGCATAGATCAGGAAGGCCCAGAAGAGCCGGCCATACCGACCGCTGCGAGGCGGGGCCTGGGCCAGCGGGATGGCGATCAGGACCAGCACCAGCGCGATAATGCCCTGCGAGATGCGTTCGAAGAGGTCGGCCCGGTCGTCCGGTCTTCCCGAGGTCCACAGCTCGCCCGACGTGCGCACGGTGGCCTGGCCGTCGTCCTCGTCGACCTGTCCCGGCAGGCGAATGAGGTGACGCTCGTAGTCCAGCCGGTTCCAGTCGGACTGGCCGATGGCCCCGCCGATACGCCGACCGTCCTGGAGCGCGATGTAGCGCTGCCCATCCTCCTCCACTATCACGCCCGTCGGCGCGCTCTCGACGGCGACCGAGCCGTCCTCCGACTCGTCGAACACGAAGATGCGGCGATGCGTGCCGTTCTCGACCCCGCCGACGTAGGCCACCAACCGACCCTCGTTGGCCTCGATGAACCGTCCGACCGGCACCTGCTGGCCGACATAGTCGGACTGGGCGGTCTCCACCATGCGATCACGCGCCTGCTCGGCCATCGGCCAGCCGAACAGGGACACCCAGCCGGTGAACAGGGCCAGCGGCACGGCCACCGGCAGGAGCGCGCCGGTGATGCGCCACAGGCCGAAGCCGCTACTACGGATGATGGTCTGCTCGCTGTCCCGGTTGAGCCGGCCGAGCGCGAACATCAGTCCGATGAACAGCGCCACCGGAAAGACGTACATCAGCATCTTCACCAGGTTGAAGCCCAGGAGCACCGGCACGAGGTTGGCGGGCAGGGTCCCGTCGGCGGCCAGCGACAGGGCGCGTGCCAGGAGGTTGGTGGCCATGATCAGCATCAGGACGATGGCCACCGCCGAGATGGAAATCAGCGCTTCCCTGCGAAGATACCGAGCCAGGATCACGCGGTCAGTCGGCCAGGTTGCGGGCGATCAGCCCATAGCGAAGCCGGTCGCCGAAGTCCTGCGCCCCCTCCGGCAGGCGCAGGCGCACCTGCCAGCCACTTCCGGGCGCCTCGTCCAGCGGCTGGCCTTCCAGCGTCTGCATCTCGACGAGCTGATCGACCCGGTTGCCGTCCGGCAGCAGGAAGGTGATTTCGTCGCCCACCTTGATCTTGTTCTTGATGTCGACCTGCGCCCAGTCGCCATCGACTTCGCTGATCTCGCCGACGAACTGCTGCTGACGGCTCTTGGAGACGCCCTCGATGTAGTTCTGGTACTCCTGCGTGTGATGGCGCTTGTAGAAACCGTCCGTGTAGCCGCGATTGGCGAGGTTGTCGAGATCGGCGATCAGCTCCTCGTTGAACGGCCGGCCGGCCATGGCATCGTCGATCGCCTGGCGGTAGACCTGCGCGGTGCGGGCGACGTAGTAGTGCGACTTGGTACGCCCCTCGATCTTGAGGCAGTCCACACCGATGTCGACCAGCGCCTGGACGTGCTCGACGGCGCGCAGGTCGCGCGAGTTGAGGATGTAGGTGCCGTGCTCGTCCTCCTCGATCGGCATCTGCTCACCGGGGCGACTCTTCTCCTCGAGCAGATATACCTGATCGGCCAGCGGGTGGCGTTCCTGGTCACCCATGGCGCCATCCGTCATCGGGTTGGCGGCATTGAGCGCATCCAGCGAGATGGGTTGTTCCTGGGGCTGCTCCTGGGGCTTCTCGTCGGCCGGCTCCGGGCGCACCACGCCCGAGATGTCCTCGCTGGCCTGCTGGGGGGTGTATTCCCAGCGACAGGCGTTGGTGCAGGTGCCCTGGTTCGGGTCGCGGTGGTTGAAGTAGCCCGAGAGCAGGCAGCGCCCGGAATAGGCGATGCACAGCGCACCGTGGACGAATACCTCGAGCTCCATGTTCGGGCATTTCTCGCGGATCTCGCGGATCTCGTCGAGCGACAGTTCGCGAGAGAGAATCACGCGGGTGACACCCACCGACTCCCAGAACTTCACCGTCGCCCAGTTGACCGTGTTCGCCTGCACCGACAGGTGGATGGGCATCTCGGGGAAGGCCTCGCGCACCATCATGATCAGGCCGGGATCGGCCATGATGAAGGCGTCCGGCTTCATCGCGACGATGGGTTCCATGTCGCGGATAAAGGTCTTCAACTTGCTGTTGTGCGGCGAGAGGTTGACCGTGACGAAGAACTGCTTGCCCGCGGCGTGCGCCTCCTCGATACCGATGCGCAGGTTGTCTTCGAGGAAGTCGTTGTTCCGCGCACGCAGGCTGTAGCGCGGCAGGCCGGCGTAGACTGCATCCGCGCCGTAGGCGAAGGCGTAGCGCATGGATTTCAGCGTCCCGGCCGGGGACAGGAGCTCGGGCGCCTTGCGACGTCCCGACGGGCTCTGGCTGGAGGCCTGTGTCATGGTGGGCTCCACGAAAATCGGGTTTGGCGCGCGATTCTAACAGGTTGACCGGAAAGCACCTCGCCAGAGGTCAGAGGGGATGGTGCGATCGTCAACGGCGGAGCCAACCCGTGACGTTTCCGATCTCTGATTTCTTCCCTCCGACTTCTTCAGTAGAGCGTCCGTTGCTGCCGCTCGTCCAGCCCGTCGTCGTAAGCCTCGGCCCGAATGGTGGAATCCGGCACGCCGGCCAGCATCTCCCCCGGCGTGGGGGTCGCTGCCGCCAGTTCGCGGGTCTCCGGGTCCCAGAGCTTCGCCCGCAGCACGGCACGGGCGCACTGGAAGAACACCGTCTCGACCTCGACGACGATCACGCACTTCGGCGGCTTGCCGTGCATCGCCGTGCGCTCGAGGAGATCCGGATCGGTGGTGATGCGGGCCCGGCCGTTAACGCGCAGGGTCTCGCTCTTGCCGGGCACCAGGAACAGCAGCCCAACCCGCGGGTCGGCGATCAGGTTCCGCAGGCTGTCGATTCGGTTGTTGCCCTTGCGCTCGGGTAGGGCCAGGTGCTTCTCGTCGATCACCTCGACGAAACCGGCCGGATCCCCGCGCGGCGTGCAGTCGAGGCCACCGGGCCCGGCGGTGGCCATCAGGTAGAAGGGCGAGGCCTCGATCATCTGCCGGTAGACCGGCACGATGCGGTCGACCTCCTTCTTGATCGCCGCCTCGCCCGGCGGGTCGAACAGGGCCTCGAGCTCCGTGAGCGAGGTGATCTGGTGTTCGTCCAAGTGGCCTCCTTCAGCCGCGATGCCAGGTCAGCGAATCGACTCCAGCGACTGCGTGCGCACGAAGACCTCCGGCTTGATCACCGCGTAACCCTGCTGCTGGTAGTGCACCAGGTCGGTGAACGCCGACGGCACGATGGTGATGAAGTCCTGAAAGTCCTCGGGCGCGTAGTCGTAGTCCTGTGCCGCCAGCGCGCAGACATGGAAATCCACGCCCAGCTGCTTGTAGTAGCGCATGCGCGCAACCGCGTCAGCGTACTGTTCCTCGTTCTTCTTCGCCACCGTGACGATCTCGGTGCCGTGGATGATCACGACGATGTCCATGTCCAGCCCCGGGTCCATGTTGTAAGGGCTGGCCTGCAGGGGATTGATCAGCGAACGGATCCAGTAGAGCGCGGCATTGATCTTCTGCGGATCGTCCAGATAGAAGTCGTAGACCACCCGCGGCGGTTCGTATTCCGGGGTGATCACCTGGGCCTCTGCCCAGGCGGCGGACGACGCCCCCAGCAGCCAAAGCATGACCCCCAGCACACCCATCGCCGCTCCGCGTCTGCATTGCTCTGCCAAGCGTTTCATGACCTGCCCTCCCCTGATGACGGGCCTGGATGACCGCGCTTGAACCCATCGGCACGCGGCGGGGTGGCCCGGAAACCCCGCAGGGGGGCATCGGATCAACGCCCCCCTTCATTTCAAGCGTAGGCCATGTCCGGAGGGATATCGCCGGCAAAACAGCGCCTTGCCACCAGTCGGCGTCCGGGACGACTACGACTCGTCCGACCGGACACGACGACAGATCGGGGTGGCATCGGGGTTCTCGACCGCATCGGCGATCCGGGAGACGAAGTCGCCCAGCTCGTCGGCGCTGAGTACCGACAGCATCCGGCTCATCATCGAGGGACTGACCTCGGCAAAGGTCGACCGTCCGTCGCCCAGTTGCACCCAGACCCCGGCGGATACCTCGGCATCCGCCTCGCCGCTGGCGAACAGCTCCGCCTCGGCAGCCTGCGTCTCCTCCTCGTACCACTCCTCGATCTGATCGAGCAGGTCCTCGTCGGTGTCGTCGGGGATCGAGATGGTGGTCGCCTCCTCGGCGATGGGATCCTCGGCCACCCTCACCTCGAGACCCAGCCCTTCCAGCCGCTTGATGAAGCCGGCACCGCGGTCCGGGGTCAGAAAGGTGAATTCGTACATGGGTCTCGCCTCCGGGTAGTCAGTGATCTCTCGCGCCGGCCGCCGGCGGATGCCTGGCCACCGGGCGCGAACCGTTTGGTATCCTAAACGATCAACCCATGCCCATTCATCACCCGGAGCCCGACAATGACGTTCTCGCGCGCCTATCCCGCCCATCGGCCACGCCGCATGCGGCGCGACGCCTTCAGCCGTCGCCTGATGCAGGAGAACACGGTTTCGACCAACGACCTGATCCTGCCGGTGTTCGTGCTCGAGGACCCGAACGGGCGCGAGCCGGTCGAGTCCATGCCGGGCGTGGAGCGGCTGGGTATCGAGAACCTCTCGCGGCTCGCCGAGCAGGCGCTGGAACTGGGCATCCCCGTACTCGCCCTGTTCCCGGTCACGCCGCAGGAGGCCAAGTCCGAGCACGCCGAGGCCGCCTATGCCCCGGACGGGCTGGTCCAGCGTACCGTGCGCGCACTCAAGGAACGCTTCCCGGAACTGGGGATCATGACCGACGTCGCCCTGGACCCCTACACCACCCACGGGCAGGACGGCATCATCGACGCGAACGGCTACGTGCTCAACGACGAGACCGTCGAGGTGCTGGTCCGACAGGCCGAGTCACATGCCGAGGCCGGCGCGGACATCGTCGCCCCCTCGGACATGATGGACGGACGCATCGGCGCGATCCGCGACAATCTCGAGGCGAAGGGACACATTTACACCCGCATCATGGCCTACAGCGCCAAGTACGCCTCGCATTTCTACGGCCCCTTCCGCGACGCGGTGGGCTCGGCGGCCAACCTCGGCAAGGCCGACAAGACGACCTACCAGATGGACCCGGCCAACGGCAGCGAGGCCATCCACGAGGTCTCCGCCGATCTCGCCGAGGGCGCGGACATGGTGATGGTCAAGCCGGGCATGCCCTACCTGGATGTCATCTACCGCGTGAAGCAGCGACTCGAGGTGCCGACCTTCGCCTATCACGTCTCCGGCGAGTACGCGATGCTCAAGGCCGCCGCCGAGCGCGGCTGGCTCGACTGGGACACCTGCATCATGGAAACCATGACCAGCTTCAAGCGGGCGGGTGCCGACGGCGTGCTCACCTACGCGGCGATGGACATCGCCCGTCAGTTGCGCTCGGAAAGCGCCTGAATCTGACGGGTCTGCCAACGCGAGAAGGCAAGCAGCCCGACAATCGCGCCCAGCAGGGCAAAGCCCATGTCGGACTGGGCATCCCAGGGGTCACCCTGGGTGCCGAGGAACTCGACCGCCCCACCCCCGGCCACCACCGCCACACCCCACTCGATCAGCTCGTAGACGGCACTTACGGTCATCGCGACGCAGACCGCGAGAAACCCGACCATCCTCGGTCCGCGGGCGAAATGCCCACGGATCAGTATCTCGCGGGCCAGCAGTGCCGGCACCAACCCCTGGAACAGATGCCCGATCTTGTCGTAGGGGTTGCGCTCCAAGTCGAACCAGCCCTGGATCTCGAAGCCCAGCGGCACGCGGGCGTAGCTGTAGGCCCCGCCGTAGATCAGCACCAGCGCGTGCAGGAAGACGAACCCGTAGAGCATCGGTGTGAGCGGGAAGCGCTTGCGAGTGAACCACAGGATCGGCAGCGCCATCGCCGCCGGGGCGACTTCGAGCAGCCAGGTGGCACGATCGTAGGGGGCGACGCCCGAGACCAGCAACGCGGCGAGGACAAGCAGGGTCCCGCCAATCAGCAGCCAGGGAGCCTCCTTCATCGGCTTCGACTCTCCGGTCAACCGTCCGACCCCGGTGCAAGCGACACGTTGCCCGCCGTGTCCAGTTCCCAGAACGGGTTGTGGGCCACTTCCCAGAGATGCGCGTCCGGGTCGGCGAAGTAGCCCGAGTAGCCACCCCAGAACGCCGCCTGCCCCGGCTTCACGATCCGCCCGCCGGCCCGTTCGGCCTCGGCAAGCACCGCATCGACTTCCTCCCGCCGGCGCACGTTGTGCGCCAGGGCGATCCCGGCAAAGCCGCTGCCCTCGGCCGATACCCCGGCATCGTTCGCCAGTTCGTCACGCGGGTAGAGCGCCAGGATGAGGCCGTTGAGCTGGAAGAACACGACCTGCGCCTCGGCTTGACCGACCGTCCATCCGAGGCCCGTCTCGTAGAAGGCCCGTGAACGGGACAGATCGGCCACGCCCAGGGTAATCACGCTCAAACGCTGTTCCATCCCCTGCCCTCCCGATGATTACTGGCTACCGGGTCGACGAGGATCGCTCGCGGATCGCGCCGAGGATCAGTTTCGCTAGGTTGCGGTCGACCAGCGGCTTGTGCTCCGGGGCGATTCGCGAGGCCCGCATCGCCTGGCGACCGATGCGCAGCGAATACAGCGCGACGGCCACGCCCTGCCCGGCCCGGGCGCCGAGGTTGACCATAAGATTGGACGCCCAGCCCTCGCTGGCCGAGTCGAGCACGGTCTCGGTGGCCGAGGCGAAGGCCATGTTCTGCAAGATCATCCGGTAGAGCCGCCAACGGGCGGGGAAGGAGAGTTGCAGGCCGTAGATGCGGGCGATGGCATTGACCATCCGCGCGTTGCGCCAGGCGACCAGGAGCAGATCCAGCGCCGGCCAGGGACTGGCGGCGATGAACAGGCCGGTGCGGACGACCTCGCGGTGGATCAGGGCGCGGGCCCGCTCGTCCTGCGCGGCGTAGCCCCGTTCGAGTGCGGCGACCAGCTCGGTGGCATGGCTGCCGGCATCGATGCCCAGCAGGTTCTCCTCGAAGCTGCGGCGCGCGGGATTGGCACGCAACAGGTGCTCCGCCTCCTCCCGCAGCTCGACCACGGCCTGCCCCACCTCGCCTTCGCGCTCGGCCTCGGCCAGCCGCCGGTTGAGCCGGGTGATGGCATCGATCTGGTGGCGCTGCTGCCAGGCCCGGAACGTCAGCAGAAGCCCGGCCCCGCCGATCAGCGTCCCGATGACGAATATCCCCCAGCCCAGCCCGTAATGGATGCCGTGCCCCCAGTGGATGGCCTCGAGCCAGTTGATCGCCAGCCAGGTGACGGTGATCGCCGCAAGCAGGGTCGCCAGCCAGGGGAAGCGCCGCGGCTCGAGCAACTCGCTGCCCGGGCCCTCGCCGGGGTCGGAGTCGTACAGGGCCTCGGGGTCGATGTCCGGCACGGCCTCGCCCTGCGCATGGATGCGGGTGGCGAGGTGGCCGTCGCGGGGTTTCTGGCCATCGGTCATGAAGAATCTCCGTTCAGTGCTCGCCGATGAGGAAGTCCAGCAGCGTATCCACGCGCCGCCCCGGGAAGGTACGCGCCCGGTCCAGCCCCGCCGGCGGGGCAAGCGTGGGCAGGTCGTCGATGGCGAGGTTGAGATCGTGCGGCATCTGCTCGGGAATCGACGGCGGCGTGAAGGCGATCTTCTGCCAGCTGCTCTTCTCCACGCCCACCAGCATCGGCCGACCACGGGCATCCTCCCTCGGCTGGGCCGCGGTCACCGCCGAGACGGCGAAC
This sequence comes from Guyparkeria sp., assembly GCF_041687595.1. Lineage (NCBI taxonomy): Bacteria > Pseudomonadati > Pseudomonadota > Gammaproteobacteria > Chromatiales > Thioalkalibacteraceae > Guyparkeria > Guyparkeria sp. The sequence continues at coordinate 12,967 of NZ_JAWLBP010000002.1, forward strand.
AGTCGCAGCTCGATGTCCTTGCCGGCCAGCTGCTGGGTCAACTCGAACAGGTAGCTGTCGAGCAGCCGGGTCAGCCGCGCCTGGTCGGCGGGCAGCAGGTGGTCGATCTGGGTGGCGACGATCGCCACGCGCCGGATGCGGCGGCGGAACAGGTTCGAAAGCCAGCCCTCGCTGCGGTAACGAAACGGTTCGAGGATGGCCTCCAGGGCCGCACGCATGTCCGCCAGCGCCGACTGGCCGCTGCGCAACGCCCCGAGCAGGTCGACCAGGATCACCTGGGCATCCAGCCGGCCGAAATGTGACTCGAAAAAGGGCCGCGCGATCTTTTCGCGGTAGTACTCGAAATGAGTCCGGCAAACCTGACCCCAGGAGCCGTCCGGGTCGTCCTGCCCCGTGGCATGCAACATCGCCGGCAACGGCAGGAAGGGCATGGCCTCGGGGTCGTAGTCACCCCCGGGCATCAGCCAGCGACCGGGCAGGTTGCGCGACAGCCGGTGCGGCGGGAGACGACTGTCCGCGAGCATCATCGACCAGCGCGCGGTAAGCTCCCGCATCCGCGCCTCGTCGACCGGCTCGCCCGGGTCGATCGCGGCGAGGTCGTCGAGCAGTCCGGGGGCGATATGGCGGCGAGGGCTGCGCGAGAGCCAGTCGACCCAGTGGCGCGTGTAGTCATCGAACCCCCAGTCGAGCAGCGACAGGTCCAGCAGCCATTCGCCGGGGTAGTCGAACAGCTCGAGGCAGCGTCGGCGCGGGCGCAGCGAGTACCAGCGGCGGTCGTAGTCCAGCGTGATGCGGGCAATGGACCAGTCACGGGTGGACTCGGGCCAGCTCGGCGGCTCGGCGGTCAGGGCGGTCAAGGCATGGTCGTAGTCGAAGGCCCGCTCGTACTCGCGCTGCCAGCGACCGTGGCGGATCGCCGCCAGCCCCGGTTGTGCGTCCATCGCCCCGCGACGGGCGTTTTCCAGGTGGTTGATGATCGCCGTGATCAGGGTGGACTTGCCGGCGCCCGACAGTCCGGTGATGCCGATACGCATCACCGGGCAACTGGTGGCGGACTTGGGACGGTCTTCGTGGGCCATCGACGGGCATCCTTCTCCGGGGCGCGGGTATCGCTTGATGGTAGACGACTCCGTCCCCCGCCCCAAGCCGCGGAGGCGCCGAGGGACATACCGAAAGAACAAGGGGCTGGCAGTCCCCGGCGGGGTGGATTAAAATAGGACTAATCCGGTTCCCTATTAGTCTTGCCTAACTTCTCCCCGCCCCCAAGAGCCGGGGAGATTGCACGACCCGACCACGACGAGGTTGCGGGAGCCGACGACACTCGATGACAGCGGGCATAAATCGATAACAGCTCATGCCGATTCCACACGCCAAACTGCTGCGCATGGTCACCACCGCCTCGGTGACGCTGGCCATGACGCTGATCGCGCTGAAGCTCGCCGCGACCATCACCACCAACTCGGTGAGCATGCTCGCCTCGCTGATCGACTCGACCATGGACCTGCTGGCCTCGCTGGTCACCCTGGTGGCCGTGCGCATCGCGCTCCAGCCACCCGACGAAGATCACCGCTACGGACACGGCAAGGCCGAGCCGCTGGCCGCCCTGGCCCAGGCGACGTTCATCGCGGGTTCGGGCGTGTTCCTTCTGGTCGAGGCGCTCAACCGGCTCATCCGCCCACAGGATATCGACGCGGTGAACTGGGGCGTGGCGGTGATGATCTTCTCGATGATCGCCACGCTTGCACTGATCACCTTCCAGCGTTACGTGATTCGCAAGACACGCTCGCCGGCGATCAAGGCCGACGCCTCGCACTACAGCATGGATTTCCTGGTCAACGCCTCGACCATCGCGGTGCTGATCCTCGCCGGTTACGGCCTGAACTGGCTCGACCCGGTTTTCGGCGCGGCCGTGGGCGGCTTCGTCCTCTACAGTGCCTGGAAGGTCGGACGCGAGGCGCTCGACCACCTGATGGACCGCGAGGTGCTGGACGGCACCGAGTTGCGCGTCGCCCAGATCGTCTCATCGCATCCGTCCGTCCACGCGGTCGACCAGATCCGTACGCGGATGGCGGGGCGAACCATGATCATCCAGCTGTACCTGTACCTGGATAATCACATCGACCTCAACCGCGCCCACCAGATCGGCGACGAGGTCGAGGCCCGGCTGCTGCGCACCTTCCCCGGGGCCGACGTGATGATCCACGAGGAACCGCTGAGCGCCTGGGAGCCGGGACGCGGCCCCTCGCCGATGCGCATCGAGCCGCTCACCGCCCGGCGCCCGCGCGCCGGCCAGTGCGATACCTGCCGCGACCTGACCGACACCCGGCCGAGCTTCTGGCGGCGCATCGCCGCCGCCTGGCCGCGACTCCGGATCGGCTCGCGCTCCTGATCGAGGCTCCTGCCGCACCCCCGGGCCAATAGCCCGGGAAGCCGGCAGCACGACGCCCTTCACCGCTTCCCCAACGAGGTACCCGGTTGAGCGACATCACCCTCTGGCAGATCCTGCTGGCCAACCTGGCCATCTTCGCCGGCGCCTTCCTCCAGGGGCTCGCCGGCTACGGGATCGGCACGCTCTCCGCGCCGTTGCTGTTCCTGATCAGCCCACTGTTCCTTCCCGGTCCGCTGATCCTCAACGCCGTGCTGCTCACGTTGCTGATCCTGTGGCGCAGCCGGGCGGCGCTGTCCTTCCGCCAGGTGCGGTTCGCCATCGGCGGCGACATCGTCGGCACGATCCTGGCGGTGGGCACGCTGGCCGTGCTGACCACGCGCGGGTTCGACCTGGCGTTCGGCACCCTGATTCTCCTGGCGGTCATCCTGAGCGTGGTCGGACTGCGCCCCCGCCTGTCGGCGCGCAACAGCGTGGTCGCCGGAGCGGCCTCCGGATACATGGGAACCATCACGGCCGTGGGCGGCCCGCCGATCGCGCTGATCTACCAGAACGAGAACGGCCCGCTGGTGCGGGCCAACCTGTCGGCCTTTTTCCTGTTCGCCAGTTCCGCCAGCGCGGTGGCCCTGTTCTTTTCCGGGTTCATCGGCACGCGGGAGTTGCAACTGTTCGCGGCCATGCTTCCCGGCATGCTGGTGGGCTTCTACGCCTCCGGGCACCTGGTCAACCGCGTGCCCTTCGACGCGCTGCGACCGGTGATCCTCGGGATCGCGGCGGTCGCCGGCATTACCGCCATCGTCAAGGGGCTGCTGCCCTGACGGGCCAACCAGCCTCGACTACAATGCCGCCCCTTCACGATCACGCCCTGACTGCCATGCCCGATCAAACCAATCCCTGGCGCTTCTGCATTGCCCCGATGCTCGACTGGACCGACCGGCACTACCGGTTCCTCGCCCGGCAACTGACCCGGCACGCGCGGCTGTACACCGAGATGGTGACCACCGGGGCGCTGCTGCACGGGGACGTCGAGCGGCACCTGCGCTTCGACGCCTGCGAGCACCCGGTCGCCCTGCAACTGGGCGGCTCCGACCCGGCGGCACTGGCCGAGGCCGCGCGCATCGGCGCGGAATGGGGGTATGACGAGATCAACCTCAACGTCGGCTGCCCCAGCGACCGGGTGCAGAACGGGGCCTTCGGCGCATGCCTGATGGCCACTCCCGACCTGGTGGCCGACTGCGTGGCCGCCATGAAAGAGGCGGTGGACGTCCCGGTGACCGTCAAGAGCCGGATCGGCATCGATCACCGGGAAAGCTACGCGGAATTCCGCGATTTCGTCGATATCGTCGCGGATCGCGGCGGCTGCGAGGTGTTCATCGTCCACAGCCGCAAGGCCTGGCTGTCCGGCTTATCGCCGAAACAGAACCGGGAGGTACCGCCGTTGCGGCCCGAGTTCGCCCGGCGAATCAAGGCCGATCGGCCCGAACTCACGGTGGTGCTCAACGGCGGTCTCACACAGGTCCCGCAGATGCAGGAAGCCCTCGAGGGAGTGGATGGGGTGATGGTGGGCCGGGCGGCCTACCAGGATGTCGGCCTGCTAGCCGGCATCGACGCGGCACTGTTCGGCGAACGGGGAGAAGCCGACCGGATGGAAGCCCTGAGTCGGTATCGGGACTATGCCGCGGGGCAGGTCGCCGAAGGCGTGCGCCTGCCCACCCTGATCAAGCCCCTTCTGACCCTTTTCCAGGGCCAGCCCGGGGCACGCGCCTGGCGGCGGCACCTGAGCGAGCAGGCACCGAAGCGACCGGGCGATGTCGAGGTGATTGCCGAGGCCGCCGCACTGCTGCGCCCGGCGATCACCGGCCTGAATCAGCCGCGCAGCTGAGTGCCGACGGAGAAGCCTGACAGGCGATAGGCCCGGCCAAAACCGCTGACGTAGCGGCCCTCGCCCGGCTCCAGCGCGACGAGGTGAAAGTCCCCGAGCCCGCAGAGCAGGTCCACCGTCTGACCGTGACACCGGCGAAGTTCGGTGGTGACCGCCTTGAAGGCGGCCGTATCCCGCCCGATCTCGCCGACCGTCGCCTGCCACTGGGCCCGTTCGCGGGCAAAGGGATTGCGGGTGTCGGCCTGGTCGGCCATCAGGGCGACACTCGCCACGCCGGTCGCGAGCATGGCCGGGGTATGCGGCGCCAGGTCGCTGGCGAGCACGAAGAACGCCTCGCGGTGGCGAACGAACGGCAACGTGCCGATCACCGGGGGCGCGCCGTCCGGGGCGTCGACCGCCAGCACGAGGGCCGTCTGCCCGCCGACGAACGACTCGAACCGGGACTGAAGCTCCTCTTCGTCGGGTTCGCCGCTCCGGCTCATTCCGAGTCCCCCGACAGGCCCCGTTCAGCCATTGCCGCGATAAGCCGCCTGCAACTGCATCACGCGTTTCACGTAGGTGCGGGTCTCCTGATAGGGCGGGATGCCGCCGTGGCGAGTCACTGCGTTCTCGCCGGCGTTGTAGGCAGCCACCGCAAGCTCGCGGTCCCCGTCGAACATGTCGAGCAGCAGCGCCAGATAGGCCACGCCGCCGGCGATGTTCTGGTCCGGGTTGAAACGGTCGCCCACGTCGAAACGCTCGGCAGTGGCCGGCATGAGCTGCATCAGGCCGCCGGCTCCCTTGGGCGAGACCGCATCGGGGCGGAAGGCACTCTCGGCATGGATCACCGCGCGGACCAGTGCCGGATCGACTCCGTAGAGTCCGGCAAAACGCGAGACTTGCTCGGCATAGCTTTCCCGGTCGAGTCGGGGCAGGACGCGATAGCCGTCCCGCCAGGCCTTGGGCTTGGTGGCCTCGCTCTTGCGCCACAACTCGTAGGGGGCATTCGAAGTCTCGGTGGGGACGTTGGTCAGGTGAGTGACCCCGTTCGCATCACGGTACTTGTACACGTCGGCATCGGCCGCGGTGGCGAAAACCGTGGAGAGGAATGCCAGAAGACAGACGGGCAGGAAAGTGCCTGGCCTACGACTGTTTCTGGTGACAAGCCTCGCGGTCGTCCATAAACTGACGGGCATGAACGTCAACACCGGTATCCCTCCCTTCGTCGAACACGATCCATTCGATCAGTTGATGGATCTCTATGAGCAGAACTATATCCTGATTCGTCGCCTCCTTGGCGACCTGCGCCGGCTGGACGTGGGCGACGAGTTCGCCCTGGACTTCCAGGTCACCGCCCGTATCACGGAGCGCGGCCGATTCACGCTGGAACTGTCCTTCACCGATCACACCGTACTCGATTCTCGTGACCAGCCGGTTATGCTGCGAGTGCGCGTCTATCTCGACGCCCGTTCGGCCGAACTGCACGACCCCAGGCACCCGGCCAGCTGCCTGCAGGCCGACAGGACCGAGTGTAATCGCGCCCGACAGTCACGCAACCGCATGTTGCAGCGATGGCTCCTGGCACGACTCCGGCACCGCTGACGGAAACGCCGCGACGGGCCGGGATGGCACGCGGCGACCACCACTTGACAAGGGGGCGGAACATGCCGAGAATTGCGCCCCCTGACGCGGGAATAGCTCAGCTGGTAGAGCACAACCTTGCCAAGGTTGGGGTCGCCGGTTCGAATCCGGTTTCCCGCTCCAGATTTCGGCTGGATGGCAGAGTGGCTATGCACCGGATTGCAAATCCGTTTACCCCGGTTCGACTCCGGGTCCAGCCTCCAAAAAGGAACGCAGACAACCCGCCTCGTGCGGGTTTTTCTGTGCCCGATCACCGGGCCATCTCGCCTCACGAGGCCACCGCCTGGCCGACCGGCACGGGTTAACACCTCGCATGACCACCCCCAGTCGCCAACCCGAGCGCTTCGAGATCCAGAACGAACCGACCTTCCGGGGTCGTCGCCTGCTGTGGTTCGCCCTGCTGTTCATCGGCCTGAGCCTGCTCGGCATCTGGGCGGTGTACTCGCAGGTCGCCGGGCGGGAGATCGAATGGGATCCGCGCCTGCTCTCGCCCCAACTGATCCTCGCCAGCCTCGCCCTGCTAATGGTCTACTTCGCGGCGGACGGGCTGCGGCTGTGGTTCACCCTGCGGGCACTGGGCCATTCCGTGCCGCTTTCGGCGATGGCCAGGCTGGTGTTTCTCAACATCTTCGTCTCGAACATCACCCCCCTGGCCACCGGCGGCGGGGTGGCGCAGGTCTGGTTCATGCGTCGACGCGGCGTGCCGGTCGGCATCGGACTGACCGCGACCACGATCCGCACCGCCCTGGCCGTGCTGTTCATCTTCGGTGCCACGCCGGTACTGCTGCTGACCCTGCCGGGAGCGGAAGCCGCCACCCGCAGCAATTCGCTGCTCGCCACGCTCATCGTCAGCGTGATCCTGTACCTCGGCTTCTTCAGTGTCCTGGTGCTGCGGGCCAACTGGCTGTTGCGCCCCCTGCTCGGGTTGCTGAAGCTGCTGCGACGGCTTCACCTGATCAGCGCCCCTCGACACTATCGCTGGCGACACCGTCTGGTCCTCAACCTGCAGCAGTTCGCCCACGGCTTCGTGCGCTACTTCCAGGGCCGCTGGATCGACATCGCGGCCTCGTTCCTCTTCACGGCGATATTCCTGCTGGCCCTGTTCTCGTTTCCCGCGCTGCTCTTCTGGGCATTGGGCTACGGTTTCGACTATTGGGTAGTGATCGGACGGATGGTGATGACCACCTTCGTGATGTACTTCTCACCGACCCCAGGCGCCGCGGGGATCGCCGAGGGGGTATTCGGCCACTTCTTCCGGGACGTGGTCACCGCCTCGCATCTCGTGCTGGTGACCGTGGCCTGGCGCGCGCTGACGATCTACCTGGGCATGCTGATCGGCCTGTTCGTCACCCAGCGCGAGCTCACTGCCACCCGGCACCCGAACGGCTCGTGAGGAACGTATGACCCGCCTGACACGATGGCTCACCCCACGACGGCTCAAGCTGGCCTTCTACCTGACACTGGCCGCCATCGTGCTGCTGATTGGCTACCGGCTGTACCTGTCGATCTACGAGCAGGGCTACCACGCCGCCCACGCCGAGCAGATCGACCGCATCCAGTCGAAAGTCGACGGCGAGGGACTGAGCTTTGCCGTGGTCGGCAACATCAACAACTCCGTCGGCCTGTTCGAGCGCAAGATGATCCCGATGCTCAACCAGGCCGGCCCGGATTTCGTCGTGTCGGCAGGCAATGCTGTCAGCGGCGCCGGGGAAGACAAGTACCGGGCGCTCCACCGCACGCTCTCGCACCTGGAGATGCCCTATGTCCTTACCGCCGGCGAGAAGGAGGGCGGCGCCTTCGGCTCGTTCAACTTCTACGAGCACTTCGGCCCCTTCTTCCACGGCTTCCGGGCCGGCAACAGCCAGTTCCTGTTCCTCGACAGCACCAACCCGAACACCTACCCGTTCCAGATCCACTGGCTCGAGCAGCAATTGCGCGACCCGTTCCCCAAACACCGCTTCGTGTTCATCGGCCACCCGATGTTCCAGACGACGCACACGAGCCCGATCGATTCCGACAGCCAGTACCTGGCGGACACCGAGTTTCGCGACCGCCTGCACGAGTTGTTTCGAAAACAGGGCGTCGACGCGGTCTTCTCGAGCAACCTGCACCTGTTCGACCGACAGGAACGCGACGGCGTCAACTACGTGGTCACCGGCGGGGCCGGCGGGCTGGTGCTCAACGACGACACCAGCTTCTATCACTACGTCGACGTGCAGGTGACCGACGACCAGGTGACGCTCGGGGTCGAGCGGCTGGACATCGGCCAGCACCAGTTCTTCAAGACACTGGAAAGCCTGTGGTTCTTCATCCACTCGCTGTTCTACGTCGGGCACCTCAACTTCCTGCTGGTCCTAGGTCTTCTCATCCTGCTGGCCATCAAGCTCTACAGCACGATCTTCGTCGAGCGGGACTACTACCGGAACTACGACCTCGACACCTCACCCTGGCGCGACCGCTCGCTGAGCATCGCCATGGTGACCAACAACTACCTGCCGTTCATCGGCGGCGTGCCGATCTCCATCGACCGCCTGCGCCGTGGGCTGGAACAGCTCGCCCACCGCGTGCTGATCGTCGCACCGAGCTACCCGGATCAGGACGACCACGGCACGCACGTGGTCCGGGTGCCCTCCTGCCGGGGCATCGACAAGCAGGGCGAGTTCCGACTGGCCAATCCGCTCTCGCCCGCCATTCGCCACGGACTCAGGTCGTTCGCTCCGGACCTGATCCACATCCACCACCCGTTCTGGCTGGGGTGGGTCGCGCAATGGCATGCCCGCCGGCTGAAGGTCCCGACGGTATTCACCTATCACACCCGACTGGAGCACTACGCGCATTTCGTTCCGCTGCCCGGACCCCTCTTCCGCAACCTGATCGCCCACACGGCCATCCGGCGATTCGCCAACCGCTGTGACGGGGTGATCGTGCCGACCGCGTCGGCCGAGGAGTACCTGCGGGTGATCGGCGTGACCTCGCCCATCTACATCCATCCCACCGGGATCGACTTCGACCGTTTCCGGCAACCGGCGCCCAAGGCGGTGGCGAGGCTACGCGAGGAACACGGCATCGCGGACGACGAACGCGTGCTGGTGAGCGTCTCGCGCCTGAGCAAGGAAAAGAACATCGACTTCCTGATCTCGGCAATCGACGAATTGCGACGGACCAGTGAACAACCCTTCCGCTGCCTGATCATCGGTGAGGGCGATGAGCACGAGCGCCTGCAGATGCGCATCGAATCCCTGGGACTGGAACGAGTCGTGACGCTGGTCGGTGCCGTTTCGCCGGAAGCCATCGCCCACTACTACCAGTTGGGCGACCTGTTCATCTTCGCCTCGAAGTCCGAGACCCAGGGGATGGTCATTCTCGAGGCGATGGCCGCCGGCCTGCCGGTCGTGGCCGTGCGCTCGAGCGGCATCGATGACGTGGTCAAGCACGAGAACAACGGCTTCAAGACCGCCGAGAACATCCCGCTGTGGGTCGAGGCCGCCAGGCACCTGATCGAGGATGACGAGTTGCGAGCCGCGATGAGCGAACAGGCCGTGACCACGGCGCGGCGACATGCCATCGACCGATTCGCCAGCAACGTGAGCGGCACTTACGTCCAGGTACTGGCGCTATACCACCGGCAAGCGAACGACAACCCCACCCCTTCCTCCGACTGACCGACCGACACGCTCAGAGCGGATGGCGCCATTCGCTCAATGCCGACTGGGCCGAGGCACTCAGGCGAGCCAACAGGCCGTGCTTCTTGACCGGCTGGACGATCTCGAAGGCATCGCCCTGCTCCACCGCCTCCAGGATCAGGTCATCACTGGTGGCGATGTCGTCGATCAGCCCGAGTTTCAGCGCATCCTCGCCGAGCCAGTGCTCCCCGGTGGCCAGCTTGTCCAGATCCAGTTGCGGGCGGAAGCGGTTGAGGAATTGCTTGAACAGTTCGTGGGTCTGCTCCAGTTCCTCGCGGAACTTCTCGCGACCGGCCTCGGTGTTCTCGCCCAGCAGGGTCAGCGTGCGCTTGTACTGACCGGCCGTGTGCAACTCGACGTCGATGTCGTTGCGCTTGAGCAGGCGATGGATGTTCGGAATCTGGGCGACCACGCCGATCGAGCCGACGATGGCAAACGGGGCGGCGACGATCCGGTTTGCGACCGCTGCCATCATGTAGCCGCCGCTGGCTGCCACACGGTCGACCACGGCCACCAGCTCGATGCCCGCGGTGCGCAGGCGCGCCAGCTGAGCGGCGGCCAGGCCGTATCCCGGCACGATCCCACCCGGGCTGTCGAGCACCAGCAACACGCGATCCTCACCCGCTCGGGCGACGCGCAGCACCGCGCTGACCTCCTCGCGCAGGGCGTCGACCGCCGAGGCGCGAATGTCGCCCGTGAACCGCAGCACGAACGTGCGGGGCGGCTGCTCCGACTCACCGGCCTTCCCTTTCTTTCGCTCGTCCGCGGCCACCTCATCCGATTTCTCGGAGCCGTCACCGGAACCGCCGGACGTCTTTCCCCGGCGCTTTAGCATGCGACGCAACCGGCTTTTCACGCCGTCCTCGGACTTTTCGAGCGCCTCCCTGAGCTGCCGGGTACGCTTGTCGACCTCGTCGTTGAGACGCCGGACGCGGAGCGGCTTCGGGCCGGTCTCGGCGCCCTGCGACTGGCGTGCCTGGGCGATCAGGCCGATCACCGCCCCGACCACGAAGATCACGGCCACGACCCACGTCAGCGACTTGAGAAGGAACAGGAAATAATCATCCCACACGAGCATTTCTCCATGGACAAACACGGCGAGTATAGACGTCCGGGTCCCGGCACTGAAAAGCGGCTAGAATCCGGGAAGACAAGCATGGAAAACCCACTGGCAACCTGTCCGGAGAGACCTGCATGCAGCCACCGTTCCATCCCCTGAGCGAACTGTTCGATCAACTGGGACTCGAGTCGAGCGAGGAGGCCATCGAATCCTTCATCGAACGCCACCAGCCCCTGCCCAGCGATACCGCGCTGGCCGACGCGCCGTTCTGGAACGACAGCCAGAAACGATTCCTCACCGAATCCCTGGCCGATGACGCCGACTGGGCCGAAGCGGTGGACCACCTCGACGCCCGGCTTCGCGGCTGATTCCATCGAGGCCGGGACACCGGCTCTTCCTGATCGGCCTGATCGCCGCCACCGTGTTGCTGGCCGCTTGCGGCCCGAGATACCCGCTGGGCACCCCGAGGAGCAGTGGAACCGGACGACATCGGCCGAACAGACCGAGGCCAGGATCCAGCAGGCCGAACTCGATCGCGCGCAGGCGGAGGCACGGGAAGCCGAGGCGACAGCACGCGCCGCGGAGCTGGAGCATGCCCGGGCCACGGCCGCGCCCGGCGAGCGGGTGCAGTGCATCCGAGCCGAAAGCTTCCCGCGCGGGCAGATGCATTGCGAACTGGTCGTGGCCGACAGTCGAATCTACCGGGACCGTCGCCGACACCCCTGAACCGCCCTGGGGCATACCGGCGGCTCGTGACGGTCAGTCCCGGCCGAACGCCCGACGCAGTTGCTGCATCGCCTGATCGATGAGCTTCGTCGGGGTGGCGAGGTTAATGCGCATGAATCCCCTCCCCGGCTCCCCGAAGATGATTCCCTGGCTCAGACCGAGACCGGCCTCGTCGATAAAGAAGCGCTGCAGTGCGACGTCTCCGGGATCGGCCTCCGCGTCGGACAGCCCCATGGCGCGGCAGTCGAGCCACAGGAGGTAGGTAGCCTCCGGCATCATCGGCTCGATCGGCAGATCGGCCACCGATGCGATCACCCGGTCGCGATTGAGCGCAATCTGCGCCATCAGTTCCTCCGGCCACTCCTTTCCCAGGGTGTAGGCGGCCTTCATCGCGACCAGGCCGAATACCGACCCCTCCCCCAGGTGCATGCCGCGCCGCTCACGGTCAAACGTCAGGCGGTCCGTCGGAGGCGGGATCACGGCAAATCCCCCGCCGATGCCGGCGGTGTTGAAGGTCTTGCCGGGAGCGGAGACGGTCATCCAGCGCACGCCGGCATGGCCGGCGGCGTGGGCGAAAGGCGTGTGGGCCACGCCGGGATAGGTCAGATCCATGTGGATCTCGTCACTGATAACCATCACGTCATGGCGGGCGCAGATCGAGGCCACCTGCTCGAGTTCCTCGATCGACCAGGCCCGCCCGCCGGGATTGTGCGGATTGCAGAGCAGCAGCATCTCGGCGTCCTGCGCCAGTGCCTCGAGTTCCTCGAAGTCCATCTCGTAGCGCCCGTCCCGCTCGACCAGCGCGTTCTCCCGCAGCACCCGACCCTGATCACGCACCACCTGGAAGAAGGGAAAGTACACCGGCGGCTGGATGATCACCCGAGCCTCGGCCGAGGTGAAGGCGCGGATCGCCATGGCCATCGCCGGAACGACCCCCGGCACCGGCACGATCTGCTCTGGGCAGACGTGCCAGCCATGCTGATGGCACATCCAGTCGGCGATGGCTCGGAAATGCTCCGCGCCGGGCTTGGCATAGCCGAAGGCCCCGTCGGCCAGTCGTTCGGCCAGTGCCTCGGTTATGAAATCCGGTGCCGGGAAATCCATGTCCGCCACCCACAGCGGCAGGACATCCTCGCGGCCAAAGATCTCGGCGCGGCGATCGTACTTCTCGCAGCCCGAGCCCGGGTACTGGGCCAGACGGTTGAAGTCCGTGGCCGTCATCGCCGTGCCCAGACGGTCACCTGGCTGACGGTGTGCTGGTACTTGCGTGCCGTCTCGCGAATGACGAACGGGATGTCCGCCGGCTCGCCCACCAACTCGAAGTTCCGGTCGAGGCGCTTGATGAGCGTGTCGAGCGTGGTCACCGGTCGGCCGTCCTCCTCGAAGCCGCCCAGCCAGCGCTCGCGCGGCGTGGACTCCTCCTGCCAGGTATACGGCGAGGCCAGCACCAGCAGGCCACCCGGGTTGATGCGCCCGGCGATGTCGTCGAGGAACTTGCCCGGGTCGTAGAGCCGGTCGATGAGATTGCCTGCCAGCACCAGGTCGTAGCCGGTGAAGTGCGGCTTCATGTTGCAGGCGTCCTGCTGCCAGAACTCGATGTTGTCCCGCGATTCGACCCCGAGCGAGGACAACGACGCGGCGCGATCCTCGGTCAGGTCACCCTCGGTCGGCAGCGCGTAGGCGATCTGACCCTCGTCGAGCATGGCCTGGGCGATCTGGATGAAGCGCGCCGAGAAATCCAGCCCGGTGACCGAGTCGAAATGCGGGGCGAGTTCGAACGTCGCCCGGCCGGTGGCGCAACCGATGTCCAGTGCCGCACCGTGGTTTCGCCCCTCCATCTGGCGCAGGGCGTACTCGGCCAGCGCCCGCGGGAAGTTGGCCACCCCGAAGTACGAGCGGCCGTAGTGGAAGTCGCAGTACTGGGCGAGCAGTGCGTCGGTCTCGTAGTAGCCGTCATCCTTGCTGGCCGGTGGGCGCACCGGGTCGCCCTCGACGTAGCGGAACCCGGCGTGCTGGAAGAAGTGCCGGCGGAAGGCGTAGCGGGCATGGCGCGTGGCCTCGTTGCCTGTGGAGATCCAGGAGCCGCCCTTGATCAGGTTGTGCCGGTTGTCGAAGGTCGGCACGGAGAAGTCGTCGTAGATCGGGTGCGGCTCGAAGCCCTCGAAGGCGTCGATGGGCGTCTCGGTCCATTGCCAGACGTTGCCGATCACGTCGAAGTGCTCGCCGTGGACGAAGCGATTGACCGGGCAGGCCGAGGCCCAGTACTCGAGGTTGATGTTGCCTGGCGCCCGCTCGCCCCACTCCGGCTCGTCCGGCACGCCGGAAACCTCTCGCAGGCGCTCGTATTCGGGCTCGGTGGGCAGGCGGATGCTTCGTCCCGTCTCCTCCGAGAGCCAGTTGCAGAAGGCCTTGGCCTCGAGGTAGTTGACGTCCACCGGCCAGTCCCACGGCATGTCGATCTCGTGGGTCATGGCCCGATAGCCCCAGCCATCGCCGCGCGGCACCCAGAAGACCGGGTGCTTCGCGCCACGGTAGTCGAGCCAGCGACGCCCTTCCTCCGTCCACCAGGCCGGCGTCTCGTAGCCACCGGCCTCGACGAAGGCGAGGAATTCCGCGTTCGAGACCTGCATGCGACTCGCCTTGAAGGGCTTCACGGTCGTTTCCAGCCGACCGTACTCGTTGTCCCAGCCGTACAGGGGCGCGTCATGCCGCTTGCCCTGCACTACCGTGCCGCCCGGGACGTCGACCAGATCGTTGGCCGGTGCGGCTTCCGGTTTCGCCGCGGCGATGTCGCACACCGGCCAGTCGTCGTGCGGTCGCACCCAGCGGGTCTCGAGCTGCCGGATGAGCACCGAGGAGGTCTCCAGGTGGATGCGCTCGTGCTCGATGCCCATGAACACCGCCCAGGCGGGATGGTCATCCCAGCGCACCGGCGGGGTCCAGTCCAGTTCGGAGATGATGCTGTCCACCCGTTCGCGTACGGCGCGGCGGTACTCGCGCACGCGGTCGACGGACGGCCAGTCGTAGTGCGCGTCGTTGAGATCGTCCCAGCTCATCTCGTCGACCCCGATGGCGAACATGCCCTCGAGCGTGGGATCGATGCGGGTGGTCGCCTTCGCCGTGACCAGCTTGTTGATGTAGAAGGTCGCGGTATGGCCGAAGTAGAAGATCAGCGGATGGCGCAGGGGTTCGGGACGCTCGAAGAAGGCCTGGTCGTCCGTGATCACCTCGAACAGCTTTTCGTAGACATCCATGGTGCGATGAAAATAGTCACGCACATGCTCTCGCTTCTGCTGGGCATCCTCCCCGGTAAGCAGCACCGAACGGCTCTTGATCCTCGACAGCATTCCACAGCCCCTCCAGTATGGATGTATGGCCACCCGAGTCGCTCTCACCCGGACAGCCGTAATAGCGAATCAGACCGACGGCCGCACGTGGCTCGAACCGGACAGCCTCCGATCGACCGAAACCGGTGACGTTCGCATTCGCTCGCAAGTCCCTAGACCTTAGGCCAAGAAACCGAAGGTATCGATACTCGATCGATGACTGGCAAACCGGCCCGTCGTCGCCGACCGCTTCCCTGCGCTACACTCGACGCCCATGAGCGCCATTCATGCCCGCCAGCCCTGGCCTGACGCCAAATGAAGATCAGAATCAACATGCTCGTCCCGCCGCCCGTGGCACTACTGATCGGCATCGCGCTGATCTATGCCCTGTCGGTCAAGCTGCCGGCGACGAACTTCAATCTGCCTGGACAGGCGTGGCTCGCCGGTCTGCTGTTCGTCGCCGGGCTGGGGCTGATGCTCGCGGCGGCCTGGGCGCTGCAGCGCGCGCACACCACGATCAACCCGATCTGGCCCGACCATGCAAAGCACCTGGTGACCAGCGGCATTTTCCGCTTTTCCCGCAACCCGATCTATCTGGGCGACAGCCTGATTCTCCTCGGCATGGTGTTCTGGTTCGGCAATTGGCTGGGCATCGCGGTCGTGGCACTGTTCCTGCTGTTTATCGACCGGTTCCAGATCCGGGCCGAGGAGCAGGCCCTCAGCCGGCTGTTCGGCGAAGGTTACCGACAATACCTGTCGCACACCCACCGCTGGTTCTAGTCGGGCAAGCAGCCCGACGAGCCGATGGACTTTGATATGCCGGCAGAAAACTTTGATTGGCCGACATTGCCCTCCGTAGTTAGCGTGGCCAGACACTCGACAATACCGACCAGGGGCCGGGAACCCAGTCCATGATGCCGCCTACCACGCCCTTCACGGCGAGAACCTATCTGCTGATGGTGATCGCGGCCTGCACCATCTTCGGCGCCCTGGGGCTGCTCGCCCCGCTGGTCCTCGACCAGCCAGGGCCGCTGGGGCTTCCCCTCCGTCCGGCAAACGCGGCGGTCGCGATGCTCGCCGGCTTGGGGCTGGCCGCCCACCTGCAACGCTGGCGCATCCTGCAGTATCTCAGCGGCGGGCTGCTGCTGGTCCTGGCGGCCCACACCCTCTGGCGGAACCTCACCGGGGTGGAGGTGCCGAATGTCTCCACGCTGCTGACAAGCGCCGAAGGCCTGCCCTGCGACGTAACCCTCCTGCTGCTGGCCGTCGCCATCTGTCTGCTCATCCCGGGAGGATCCCGGCGCGCACGCCGGCCTTGGCAATGGGTCGGCTGGGTGATGGTGATCCTGGGTGTCTTCTCGGCCATGTGGGTCGCACTTGGCCAGGCACCGTGGCTGCAATTCCAGCCCAGCACGGCCTGGACAGGCATCCTTTTCACCATCCTGTTCGGCGGCGCCCTGATCCTCGGAGCCCGCCAGGACGATGGCGACCTGCGCCAGCTCGGGAAAGGGGCCATCATCGCCGCCGTGATCGGCTCGCTCCTCAGCGCACTGGCCTGGCACCAGCTCTCGCTGCGCCATGACCGGGATCTCCAGCAGATGGGCGGATCACAGCTCGACCAGATCGAGGCAATCACGCACTGGACCATTACCGACCGGGTCGACACCCTGAGACGACAGGCCGAACGCTGGTCCCTCGCCGACGGGTGGCCCGGCGCGGAAGAAGCCAGGCACCGTGATGCCCAGAGCTACCTGCGGGACCTGCCGGACCTGCAGGGGCTGGCCGTCATCGATCACGAACTGGAACCGCTGCACGAGGTCGATCGCACCTCCCGGGCGGCGGAGTTGCGCGCCCGGGCACTTGCCCGGGAACCGGTGCGTGAATGGCTGACGACCCGCACCACGGAGCCCGGGATTTACCTGCTTCCAGAAACACCCGAACCGCGCGATGTCACCATGATGGTGAAATTGCCGCTTTCAGAGGAACAGGACTCGACCGAGCAGCTGTTAGCGACGCTGGACCTCGGTCGCCTGCTGGAGGAGGCTATCCGGCTCACCACGCAGATACTGTCCGTCCACCTGCTGGTCGACGGAGGTGCCGGACTCGATCTCTACAGCGACCCGGGTAACCACGAGCATCTTGCCGTGTTGGCCGAGCGCGAAATGGCCCTCCCCCATGGCCCGACCCTGGATGCCATCGCCTACCTGGAGAGTGGTCAGGAATCCCGGCTGGCCGGTCTCCTGCCCTCGGCGGTTGCGCTGATCGGACTGGTCGCGACGGCTCTGGTTGTGCTGCTGCTCGCCATCGCTCGCAGCCGGCTCCGCCAGGCACGACGACTGATGAAGATCCGCACCGAACTGGAGGCCCAGCAAGGCATCCAGTCGATGATCCTGCACGGGAACTCGCTCGACGACATTCTCGACCGGGTCTGTCACCTGGTGGAGGAACAGGGACCTGAGTATCGATGCGCGATCCTGCTCAGCGACCGGGAGCGCCGGAAGCTCGCACTCGCCTCGGGGCCGAAACTACCGGACTCCTTCCGCGAGGCGATCCGATCCGTGGCCATCGAGCCGGATCGTTGCGCCTGCAGCACAGCGGCCTACCGGGGCGAACCGGTGTTCACCGAGGACATCGCCACCGATCCGTGCCGGGACCACCTCAGAGACGTGGCGCTGAAAAACGGCCTGCGGTCGTGCTGGGCCTATCCCCTGCTTTCCTCCGACAACGACGTGCTCGGCGCCTTCGCCACCTATCGGGAGACACCCGGCCTGCCCCAGGCATCCCACGGCCGCCAGATCGCCCGAATCGCCGACCTCGTTTCCCTCGCGATCGAACGGCATCGCGACCGGGAGTCACTGGAAGAGAACGAGCAGCGATTCCGCTCGCTGTTCCGTTACAACCCCGACGCGGTGTTCTCGCTCGACCGGGAAGGGTGCCTCAACAGCTACAACCACGCCACCCAGACCATTCTCGCCCTGTCACCGGAAGAGCTGACCGGCAGGAAGTTCGTCGGCCTGGTCGACCCGGACGACCGACAGCCGGTCGCCGAGGCCGTGCACCGGGCAGGCCGGGGGCGGAGCCAGCGCACCGAGATTGCGATCACGCACGCCGACGGCAGCCGGCACGAACTGGATGTCACCTATCTGCCGATCGTCATCGACGGCAGCATCGCCGGGATCTATGCCATCGCCAAGGACATCACGATCCGCAAGCGACAGGAGAAGCGCCTGCGGATACTCGAGCGTAGCGTCGAGGCCAGCATGCACGGCGTGGTGATCGTCGACGCCCGCCAACCGGATCTGCCCATCATCTACAGCAACGCGGCCTTTTCACGGATCACCGGCTACACGCCCGAGGAAGTCGTCGGACGAAACTGCCGTTTTCTACAGGACGAGAAGACCGACCCGGAGAGCGTGGACGAGATCCGTCGCGGCATCGCCGAGCGCCGGCCGGTGCACGTGCTGCTGCGCAACCGGCGCAAGGACGGCAGCCTGTTCTGGAACGAACTGCACATCGCCCCGGTGGACGACGACGCGGGGAATGTCACGCATTACGTCGGCCTCCAGAACGACGTCAGTGAGCAGAAGTCCTACGAGAAACAGCTGGCCTACAACGCCACGCATGACGCCCTGACGGGACTGGCCAACCGGGCCCTGTTCGAGGATCGCCTCGCATACATGGTCAAGGTCGCCCGGCGACGGGGTACCCGCGTGGCAGTGCTGTTCATCGACCTCGACGAGTTCAAGCCGATCAACGACAGCCTCGGGCACGCCGTCGGCGATCGCATCCTGATGGAGGTGGCCAAGCGACTGTCCGACCAGATGCGGGAGGAGGACACGCTGGCCCGCTTCGGGGGCGACGAGTTCGTCGCCCTGCTGGCCGACATCCACAGCGAAGCGGATGCCTTCGAAGTGGCCGAGCGCCTGCTGCCGACGGTGGCCCTTCCCTATCGGCTCGACGACCACGAACTCTACCTGAGCGCCAGCATCGGCATCGCCGTGAGCGAGCCGGACACGGACAATCCGCCGATCCTGATCCAGCAGGCCGACATGGCCATGTACCGCGCCAAGCAGCAGGGGCACAACACCTGCCAGTTGTTCACCGGCGAGATCAACACCCAGGTGCTACAGCGCGTCGGACTGCGCAACGACCTGCAGGAGGCCATCGAACACGAGGATTTCGAGGTCCACTACCAGCCGCTGGTCCACAGCGACGACCAGCGCATCGCGGGGCTGGAGGCGCTGCTGCGCTGGAATCACCCGAAACACGGCCATGTCTCGCCGGCGACGTTCGTCCCGCTGGCCGAGGAGACCGGGCAGATCATCCCCCTGAGCGAATGGGTGCTCGACCGGGCCTGCCGCGACATGGAAAACCTCTGCGACCTCGGGCTCACGAATGCCCGCATGGCCATCAATCTCTCGCCGATCCAGTTCAACCGGCCCAACTTCCTCGACACGATCCGCCGCACCCTCGCCCGTACCGGGCTCCCGGCCGAGCGGCTGGAACTGGAACTGACCGAGGGCATCCTGATGAACGACACCGCCTCGGCTATCGAGGTGCTGAAGGCGCTGCGCGAAAGCGCCATCAGCGTGTCCATCGACGATTTCGGCACCGGCTTCTCCAGCCTGAGCTATCTCAAGAACCTGCCCATCGACACGATCAAGATCGATCGCAGCTTCGTGCAGAACGTGGAGACCAGCAGCGACGATGCCGCGATCGTCCAGGGCATCATCTCCATGGCTCACCATCTCGGCCTGACGGTGGTGGCCGAGGGCATCGAGACCGACGCGCAGCGCGCCATCCTCACCGGCTACGGCTGCGACATCCTGCAGGGCTACTTCTTCGCCAGGCCAATGCCGATGGCCGACCTGACCGACTATCTCCAGCAGACCCGGCAGATCGCATAGAAAATCTCGTGTCTCCGGCCGCCGCCTCTCCCGATCCAGGGCGTGGGTTCCGGCACACAACGAGAACGCCCCCGGAGCCGAGGCTCACGGGGGCGTTCTCAATGCGCGCGTCACGCGACTGTCTGGTGCGCCCGACAGGATTCGAACCTGTGACCTTCGGCTTCGGAGGCCGACACTCTATCCAGCTGAGCTACGGGCGCGTGAGAGGCGGCATGATAGCGGGTTGAACCGCCGGAGTCCATGCCCTGCCGTCCCCGACGGCTCAGTCACCCAGCGCCCTGTCGACGACTGCCTGGGCCTCCGACAGGATCTCCTCGAGGTGGGCGCCGTCATGAAAGCTCTCGGCGTAGATCTTGTAGATCGGCTCGGTGCCCGAGGGGCGCGCGGCGAACCAGCCGTTGGCTGTCTCGACCTTCAGACCACCGATCGGCGCATCGTTGCCCGGGGCGCGCGTGCGGATGCCGGTCACCGCCTCCCCCGCCAGCCGGTCGATCGACAGCGAGTCGGCGTCCAGCCCCTTGAAACGCGACTTCTGCTCCGCGCTCATTGCCGCGTCGCGGCGCGTGTAGAAGGGCTGGCCGTAGCGGTCGATCAGGCGGTTGAAGCGGGCCCAGACATCCTCGCCGGTCACGGCCAGGATCTCGGCGGCGAGCAGCCCCATGGTGATGCCATCCTTGTCGGTGTTCCAGACCTGCCCGTCTCGCGCAAGGAAGGTCGCCCCGGCAGACTCCTCGCCACCGAAGCCCAACCAGCCGTCGGTCAGCCCCGGCTGGAACCACTTGATCCCCACCGGCGTCTCGAAGACCTCGCGCCCCAGACCGCCCGCGACGCGGTCGATCATCGAACTGGAAACGATGGTCTTCCCTACCTTGAGATCCGCCCCCCAGGTCTTGCGCTGGTCGAACAGGTAATCGATCGCGACCGACAGGTAGTGGTTCGGATTGACCAGGCCGCCTTCGGGACTGACGATCCCGTGCCGGTCGGCATCGGTGTCGTTGCCGAAGGCCACGTCGAAACGATCCTTGATCTCGAGCAGGCCGGCCATCGCGTGCGGCGAGGAGCAGTCCATGCGGATCTTGCCGTCGTGATCGAGCGTGATGAAGCGAAAATCCGGCTCGATCCGATCGTTGACCACGGTCAGATCCAGGCCGTAGCGCTCGGCGATCGGCTCCCAGTACGGCAGCCCGGCACCGCCCATCGGATCGACGCCGATGGACACGCCGGCACCGGCGATCGCCGACATGTCGATCACCTGGTCGAGCGCCTCGACGTAGGGTCGGACAAAGTCGACGGCCTCGGCCGCATCGCTCTTGACCGCCCGCTCGAAGGGCATGCGCCGGATCGATTGCCAGTCACCCATCAGTTCATTCGCGCGTCGCTCGATCCAGCCGGTCGCATCCGTGTCGGCCGGACCGCCGTGCGGCGGGTTGTACTTGAACCCCCCATCGGAGGGCGGGTTGTGCGACGGCGTGAGGATAACGCCGTCGCAGGGCGAGCCGGCCGTCTCGCGGTTGGCGCTGATGATGGCTCGAGAGACCACCGGCGTCGGCGTCGGACCGTAGCCTTCCTGGTAGCGAAACGGCACGCCGGCAGCCGCCAGCACCTCGACGGTCGTCATGAACGACGGCCAGGCCAGCGCATGGGTATCGATCCCGATCAGGATCGGACCGGTGATGCCTTCGGCCCGGCGATATTCCACCAGCGCGGCCGTCACGGCGGCGATGTGCGCCTCGTTGAAGGATGCGTTCAGGCTAGAACCGCGATGCCCGGAGGTGCCGAAACCGATCCGCTGCGACGGATCTTCCACGTCGGGCTCCGTCTGGTAGTAGGCGGCGATCAGTCTCGGCACGTCGACGAGATAGTCACGCGGGGGGAGCTGTCCGGCAAGCTCGTGCAGTGGCATGGCTGGTTTCCTTGAAAATGGGTTCCGTAAGTCGTTGGGAAATGTCCGGCGTCAGCCGGTCGGGGGGTCGACGACCACCGCCTCCTCGGGTGACAGCGGGTCCAGGCTTTGCTGGCGATGCTCGGCCACCCGGGCGAGCGCGAGCGAGGCCATGCGCGAGAACTCGGGATCGCTGCGCGAGGTGAGTACCACCGGCACGCAGGCCCCGACCACCACGCCGGCGAAGTCGGCTCCGGCAAGATACTCGAGGTCCTTGTAGAGAATATTGCCTGAGACGAGATCGGGAACCAACAGCACATCCGCGTGCCCGCAGACCGGGCTGTTGATGCCCTTCAGGCGCGCCGACTCCGCCGAGATGGCGTTGTCGAAGGCCAGCGGCCCGTCGACCTGCGCATGTTCGATCTGGCCGCGCTCGCCCATCTTCGCCAGGCAGGCGGCATCCAGGGTGGAGGCAATGGCCGGGTTGACGGTCTCGATCGCGGACAGGGCGGCCACGCGGGTCCGGTGGTTGCCCAGCCACCAGGTCAGGTTGACGGCGTTCTGCAGGATCTCGGCCTTGGCACGGATGTCCGGCTCGATGTTGATCACCGCGTCGGTGATGTAGAGCAGCTTGTGATAGGTCGCCAGCTCGGCGACGAACACGTGCGAGATCCGCGGCCCGCGTCGCAACTGGCGGATGATCGGCCGCAGGAACACGTCCGTGTGGATATCGCCCTTGACCAGAAGCCGCACCCGCTCGTCGAGCACGGCGGCCACCGCCTCCTTCGCGGTCGCCTCCGGGGTTGGCGTGTCCACGATGGGAAAATCCGCGCCGAATGCCTCCAGCAACGGCGCGATGCGCGCCTTTGGCCCGAAAAGCATCGGCTCGATCAGGCCGGCGTCGGCCGCCGCAATGGCCGCATGCAGCACGTGCTCCGACCCCGCTCCGACGATGGCTGCCGGGGCCGGCGGCAGTTCGCTCGCCTCGTCGAGCATCTGCTGCATGGTCCGGATTTCAGGGAACTTATGCTCCATTAACAGCTCCTTTGCGTGGGCGACCACCGAACGGTGGTCCGCGCGATCGTAACCGAATACCAGTGTAGGCCGGCCGGATGACGACAGGACAACCCGCCGTTCGTCATGGACGGAACAGCGGAGGTGGTGTCGGCCCTTGAAGATTAGCGTTTACTGATATATAAAGCGCTTATCTTCCATTAGCAACTTTGAAAAGGTGAAGGGACCCATGCTGAAACGCGACCTCAACTCGTCGTACAACCCGTTGTTTTTCCTGGCAGCGCTGGGGGCCGGCGGCCTGGCCGTATCGTTTTTCATGTACCCCATGTTCCTGGTCAGCCATCCGGACACCCCCATTCCGACGTTCAACCACCTCTGGCCGATCCTCTCCGGCCCGGTTTCCTGGCAGTCGGTGCTGCTGGGCCTCGACCTGCTCGCCGTGCTGTTCTTCGCTTACCTGCATTTCCGGCTGTTGTTCTGGAATATTCGCGAGTACCGGCAGTTTCGACAGACCGAGGCCTATGACAAGCTGCGCAACAGCAACGCCGAGATCTCGTTGATGGCCATCCCGCTGACGCTGGCAATGACGATCAACGCGTTCTTCGTGCTCGGTGCGCTGTTCGTGCCCAACCTGTGGTCGGTCGTCGAGTACCTGTTCCCGATGGCGCTGACCGGCTTCGCCGCCGTGGGACTCTACGCGCTCAAGATCCTGACCACCTACTTCGCGCGCACACTGACCAACGGCAACGTCGACTTCTCGACCAACAACAGCCTCGCGCCGATGATCGCCATCTTCGCCCTGTCGATGATCGCCGTGGGCTTCGCCGCACCGGCGGCCATGAGCGAGAACCGCGCGATGATCACGGTGGGCATGCTCGCCTCGCTGTTCTTCCTGACCATCGCCGCCCTGCTCGCCATCATCAAGCTGGTGCATGGCTTCCAGGCGATGATGGCCAAGGGCATCAACGAGGCGGCCAGCCCGAGCCTGTGGCTGATCATCCCGATCCTGACGCTGATGGGCATCACCTGGATCCGGCTCTCGCACGGTCTGCATCACGGCTTCGAGGAGCCGATCAACCACACCGGTCTGCTGATGCTCGGCGCGGTGATCCTCTCGGCGCAGGTCCTGTTCGGCCTGATCGGCTATGCCGTGATGAACCGGCTGGGCTACTTCAACCACTACAGCAAGGGGGAGAAGGGCAACGCCGGCACCTTCTCGCTGATCTGCCCGGGCGTGGCGTTCTTCGTCTTCGGCATGTTCTTCGTCCACGTCGGCCTGGTGCACAACGGCCTGATCGAACATTCCACCTGGGCGCACTACCTGGTGATGATCCCGTTCGTGCTGGTGCAGGCGAAGACCATCGAGGTCATGCTGCGCATCAAGCGCAACATCCTGCACGCCGAGCCCGCCCTGGAGGCCAGCCCGGCACGGGGCTGATCGTCGCGGGAG
>NZ_JAWLBP010000002.1:37002-42601 GCF_041687595.1 Guyparkeria sp.
GCGAAGACCATCGAGGTCATGCTGCGCATCAAGCGCAACATCCTGCACGCCGAGCCCGCCCTGGAGGCCAGCCCGGCACGGGGCTGATCGTCGCGGGAGGGCTCCCGGACGACGACAACGAGAGGGCGTCACATTGGTGGCGCCCTTTTTCGTGGCCATCATCGCTCACCATGCGTGACCGGGGGCAACGACTACACTTCGAGTTCCACTGGGGCAGAAAACTTGAGGAGGATCCGAGATGCTTGCCATGATTCGACGTCTCGCCGCCATCGCGCTGCTCGCCGCGAGCCTGGCCACCCCGGCAATGGCCGAAGAAGACAAGCGCACGTTCTTCTACAACATCACCACTGACGACACCTGGGCGGCCGGCATGGCCGCCGGTCAGGCCAACAAGGCACTCGAGGCCGGTCACGACGTGGTGGTGTTCCTCAACGTGCGCGCGGTCTACCTCGCCTCCACGTCCCGGCAGCAGGACACCTTCGCCGCTGCGGGCGACACCCCGCAGGAACTCCTTCAATCGGCCATGGACAAGGGCGGGCGCGTGATCATCTGCCCGATGTGCATGAGCCAGGCCGGGATGAGCATGGACGACGTGATCGAGGGCGTCGAGCGTGGCGGGCCAGACGTAACCTTCGAGGCACTGAACGACCCCGACACCGTCGTGCTCAGTTACTGAGCCGCCACTCGCCACGACCGCGAGGCCGGGCGTGCCACAGGTGCCCGGCCTTTTTCTTGCCCGGGGCCATCGTCGTGTAACCGGAAGCATCCAGTGCTCACGGTGTCCGAGCGGTCAGACGTCGATATCGTCCTGGCCGGCCAGGCGTTCGAAGTCGGGCAACTCGTCGAGCGAATCGATGCCGAAGTCCTGCAGGAAGGCGCGCGTGGTACCCAGCATTTCCGGCCGGCCCGGCGTGTCACGGTAGCCGAGGCTGCGGATCCATCCCCGCTCGGTCAGCTGTTTCAGGATCTGCGGATTGACGGCCACTCCCCGGGCGGCCTCGATCTCGCCGCGAGTGATCGGCTGGCGCCAGGCGATCAGGGCCAGCGTTTCCAGGACCGCCCGGGTCAGCCGGGGCGTACGGGCCGGATCGCCGGCCTTGAGATAAGGGGCGAGCGACGCGCCGGCGACCAGCCGCCAGTGGGGAACCCCTTCCCGGGTCAGCCGATCCAGCTCGATGAAACGGTGCGTCTCGTAGCGGGCGGCCAGCCGGTCGAGGGCCGCCTCGATCAGGGTCGGGGCGGTCTCCTGTCCGACCATGGCGCCCAGCGTGTCCAGCGACAAGGAGTCAGGGTGTGCCAGCAGCAGGGCCTCGACCAGTTCGACCAGCCCCTCCGGCGGTTCTGGGGACATCTGTCGATCATCGTCCGTCATGCGTCTTCCTCCATGTCGACCGGCCCGGCCTCCACCCGGTAGAGGGTCACCGGACCGTAAGGTTCGTCCTGCTCCCAGTCGATCGCGCGGGTACGGGTGAGTTCGAGAATCGCCACGGTGCAGACCGCGATGCCCATGCGCCCTTCCTCCGGGCGGAAGAAGTCCGCCAGCGGACGTGGCTGGCCGGACTGCAGGGCGTCGAGGATCGCCGTCATGCGCTGACGGATGCTCAGGGGCTCGGCCCTTACGTGATGCGCCCGTTTGACGCTGCCCTCGCGTAGCAGACGCTTCATCGCACCGATCAGCCCGTCGAGGTCGGCCGGCACCGGCGCGGCCGGCAGGCTCGGCGGCGGATCGACCTCGAGTGCGAACCAGTCGCGATCCCGACGGGGTCGCTCGTCGAGCCAGCCAGCCGCGCGGGTGGTCCGTTCGTACTCGAGCAGACGCTCGACCAACTCGACCCGAGGGTCGAGCGGCTCCTCGTCGTCCTCACGCGGTTCGGGCGGCAGCAGCATCCGCGACTTGATCTCGGCAAGCCATGCGGCCATGAGCAGGTACTCGGCCGCCAGCTCGATCGCCATCGACTTCATCAGCTCGAGGTACTCCAGGTACTGCTCGGTCACCCGGGCCACCGGGATCTCGAGGATGTCGATGTTGTGCTTGCGGATCAAGTAGAGCAGCAGATCCAGCGGCCCCTCGAACTGCTCCAGCCAGATGGCGAGCGCGTCGGCCGGGATGTACAGGTCCAGCGGCAGCTGCTCCAGCGGCTGGCCGGAGACCCGCGGGGTGTCGTCCTCCCAGCGACGGGACGAGGCGGCCACGTCAGAGGAGCGCATGGATGAGCGTGTTGAACCAACCGATCAGGGTTCCCATGATCGGCAGGAGGATGGAGGAAAGCACACCGCTGACCAGCAGCACCACGACGATGGGCAGCCCCCAGGGTTCCAGCCGGCTCATCCGCTCCCCCCAGGCGGGCGGCAGTACGGATGCGAGCATGCGCCCGCCGTCGAGCGGCAGGATGGGAAGCAGGTTGAACACTGCCAGGATCAGGTTGATGAAAATGCCCACCTGCCCCATCAGGGCCAGCGGCTCGGCAAAGGGCATCCCGCCATCCAGACCCTTGAGGGCGACGACGGTGAGCAAGGCCCAGCCGATGGCCATCAGGACATTCACGCCGGGACCGGCGGCCGCCACCAGAAACATGCCCCGGCGCGGCTCCCGCAGCCGGGACGGGTTGATCGGCACCGGCTTGGCCCAGCCGAAGACGAACTGGGTGAACAGGTACATCAGCAGCGGCACGACAAGGGTGCCGAGCCAGTCGATGTGACGGATGGGGTTGAGCGTGAGGCGGCCGGCACGCTTGGCCGTGGGATCGCCCAGGGCATTGGCCACGTAGCCATGAGCGGCCTCGTGAACGGTTACCGCGAGCAGTATCGGCACGATACCGATCGCGATCTTCTGCAGTAGCGACAGCTCCAGCACGCTACTCGGCCAGTTCCGGCGGTACGCCGCCGAGTCCTTCGCGTTCCACGGTGAAGTCCTCGCCGGTCAGGTCGAGCACCGTCGAGGGCAGTTGCTCGCAGAATCCGGCCGAGGCAATCAGGTCCACCTGGCGCCTGACCGAATCCGGGAAGAGCTCCGGGTCGTCCAGCGGCTCGTCGATGTCCGGAATGGCCAGAGAGGCACTCAGGATGGGCGCGTCGAGCTGTTCGAGAATGGCGACCAGCACCCGGTGTTCTGGCATCCGCAGTCCGATCGACCGCTTCTTCTCGTGTAACAGCCGACGCGGCACCTCGCGGGTAGCCGGCAGGATGAAGGTGTAGGGGCCGGGGGTATGATTCTTCAGAAAGCGGAACTGGATGTTGTCGACCTTCGCGTAGACGCCCAGTTCGGACAGGTCGCGCACCGAGAGGGTCATGTGGTGTGGCCCGTCGTCACGACGGATGCGGGCGATGCGGGCGAGCGCGTCCTTGTCCTCGAGCCGACAGGCCAGGGCATAGCCGGAGTCGGTGGGAACGACAACCACCTGGCCCGCCGCGATGCCCTTCGCTGCCTGCGCGGCCAGACGGGGTTGGGGGGTTTCCGGGTGGATGTCTAGCGTTGTGGTCATGTTTCGACCCCTGATTGAACTGAGTTGGTCACACCTGCCCCGGCGCCCGCAGGCAGGCTCGGCGACACGTCGCGGATGGTCTGTCTCACACCCGTTCCCGGGCCCATGTTAGTGTACTGCAAGCGGATTGATACCCCCGACCCGACGGCACAGACCGGATACCGACATACCCATGAAATTCCTGTTCGACTTCTTCCCCATCCTGCTGTTCTTCGGGGCCTACCACCTCGAAGGCATCTACGTGGCGACGGCCGTGGCCATGGTCGCCTCGGTCGTACAGATCGCTGCCGGATGGCTGATGTGGCGCAAGGTCGAGCGGATGCACTGGATCTCGGCGGGGCTGATCGTGCTGTTCGGCGGCATGACACTGATACTGCACAACCCGCTGTTCATCATGTGGAAACCGACCATCCTCAACTGGCTGTTCGCACTGGTCTTCCTCGGCAGCGCCTACATCGGCAGCAAACCGCTCGTCCAGAGAATGATGGAACATGTCATCCAGGTCCCTCGCGAGATCTGGCACCGGGTCAACTGGGCCTGGGTGGGCTTCTTCGTGCTTTCGGGCGTAGCGAACATCGTGGTGGCCTACCAGTTCTCCGAGGCCTTCTGGGTCAACTTCAAGCTCTTCGGCCTGATGGGCATGACCTTCGTGTTCATGATCCTTCAGGGCCTGTACCTGGGCATGTACGCCGAACGCGCCGAGGTCGAGGCAGAGCAACAAGAGGCCCGTCCAGAAACGCACGATGCAGGCAAGGATTGAACTTTTCCGGGAGGATGGACGACCCATGCAATGGTTTATGATTTTCGCCAGCGACGTTCCCGACAGCGGCGAGCGGCGAGCGGCGCACAGAACGGCGCACCGTGAACGGATCGAGGCACTGGAATCCGAAGGTCGCCTCCTGACTGCCGGCCCGCTGCCGATCGACCCCTCCCGGCCGGAGAGCGGGCTCTCCGGCAGCCTGATCGTCGCGGCCTTCGAGACGCCCGAAGCCGCCCGGTCCTGGGCCGATGCCGACCCCTTCCGGGCAGCGGGCGTGTACGACTCGGTGGACGTGCGTCCCTACAAGCCGGTGTTCGGCCAGACATCCTGAGCACAACAAGAAAACGATCAAGACGAGAGACCAAAGGACAGCAAGCATGGAAAACAAGCGAATCACCACCCAACCCACACGCCTGGTCACTGCCATGGGCGGCAGCCTGCTGCTCGCCGCCGGCCTGCTGGCGGGCTGCGGCGGCGAGGAGGGCCCGAAATCGGCCCAGAAGACCCCGCTGGGCGTCGAACAGGCTAACGGGGCGGGCAGTGACTACATGGTCATCAAGGACGGGGAGATCGTGGCCCGCATCAATGGCAGCCCGCTCTACAAGGAAAATCTTCTGGTCGTGAAGGAGAACCTCGGCGCCGAAGTCCCCGAAGACCGACTCGTCAGCCGCATGGTGGAACTGCGCCTGCTGGCCGACAAGGCCCGCGAGCAGGGGCTGGAAGACGAACCCCGCACTCGGGCGCGAGTCCAGAACGCGATCGACAACCAACTCGCCAACGCCTACCTCACCCGCTACGTGGCCGAGGTCGAGATCAGCGAGGAGGACCTGCGCGAGGCCTACGAGGAGGTGGAAGCCGAGTACGCAGAGAACATCCAGCACCGCGCCCGCCATATCCTGGTGGAGAGCGAGGAACTGGCCCGTGACATCCTGGCTCAGCTCGATGACGGGGGGGCATTCGAAGAACTGGCCGGCGAACACTCGACCGATCCCGGCTCCGCCGAAGAGGGGGGCGATCTCGGCTGGTTCAACCTTGACCAGATGGTCGCACCCTTCGCCGAGATGGTCGAGTCTCTCGAGCCCGGACAGACGGCAGCCGAGCCGGTCGAGACCCGCTTCGGCTGGCACGTGGTCCGTCTCGACGACACGCGCCCGACCCCGGCTCCGTCCTTCGACGACCTGCGTCCGGAACTCGAGGAGCATGTCCGTCGCCAGGCGGTCAATGACATGATCTCCGAGTTGCGTGCGGACGCGAACGTCGAGATCCTCACGAGCGACGTCCGGTCTCTCGTGGATCGCGACGAAGATGGCGTAGCCGACGAGGCGGATGGCACCGGCGAAGCGAATGGCACGGGCGA